>JBJKSP010000059.1:0-4288 GCA_046703865.1 Thiobacillaceae bacterium | reverse complement strand
GGGCTTGGCTGGCCGGTTCCGGGCCGGCGGCGCGGAGGCCTTGCCGCGTCCATGATTCGGGGTCGGCCGGCAGGCCGCACTGCCACCCCGCCGCTTCCAGGGCGCGGCGGGCGAAATCCCCGGCCGGCTCGAAACGGCGCTGGCGGTTGTAGAACTTGCAGGCCACCCGGTAGAGAGGGAGGGGGTCCCGGGCCTGGGTGCAGGCGTATTGGATCAGGAAATCGGCCCGCGCCGGGTCGCCCGGGTACTCGGCCATGGCCTGGCGCAGCAGCGCCTCGGCCGGGATGGCCTCTTGCGGCGGGTCGACGTCCACTGAGGCGTTCAACCCAGGAGCGCGGTATAGGCCCGGCGCAGGAGCTCCATGTCCACCGGCGTGCAGCCCCGGGCCTCGGTGATGGCCACGAAACGGCCGCCCAGGGCCTCGGCCTCGGCGAAGGGGGGATCCACGGCCTCGAACGAGGCCAGTTGGACGGTGACGGCCCCGTCGGGCGTCTGCACCGTGGCGTTGAACTCCGCCTCGGCCCTGAGGCTGCCGGCCTCCAGGCCCAGGTGCTGTTCCGCGGCGCGCAGCCAGGCGTTGGGGTGATAGGCCACCGGGGGCTCGCCCTCGTCCTCTTCCTCCACCATGGACAGGTCGGGCAGGGGCGTGAAGGCGGTCATGCCGTGGGCGAAGCGCAGGAAGCGCACCCGGGCGCTGGTCTTCTGCTTGTGGACCAGGATCAGGCGCAGGTCGTGGGGCAGTCCGGACGGGGTCACAGTGCCGGCAGCAGGCGGGCCTCCGCCTTCACCTCGCCGTCCCGGCCCCAGGCGGTGACCGCCTCGATGAACCAGCGGGGGCGGCCGGGATGGCGCACGCACAGGTCGTATTCGGCATAGTAGCTGCCGTCGCTGTTGAAGATGATCCTGCCGACGCGCTCGTTCAGCCGGTTGCGCCAGACCCCTTCGTAGCCGGGCAGGCCGTTGGCGGGGTCGGTGACAGCGGCGAAGCCCACGGCCTCCAGGCGGATGTCGGGCAGCAGCTCGGCGCTCACGTACTTGATCGCCTCGCCGCGCAGCATTTCCACCAGGTGGCGGGCCGCGGTCTCTATGTGGGCTGGAATTTGACTGGCCATGCTGGTTATGGGGCGTAGGAGCGACCTCCAGGTCGCGAAAAAGGGAGTACTCCCCCGCAGTCGAAAGTTCGCGAGCTGGAGCTCGCTCCTACAGGGGACATCGTGCTCACCAAATGTCGGCCGGCACCTTGAGCCGCTCCACGGGGGTGCCGCCCAGCAGGTGCTCGTCGAAAATGGCGCCGACGTCGTCCTTGGTCACGCCGCCGTACATCACCCCCTCCGGATAGACCAGGACGCTGGGGCCGTTGCCGCAGGGGCCGATGCAGCCGGTGGCGGTGATGGCGATCTTGTCGAAGCACTGGCGCTGCTGAAACTGGAAGTTGAACTCGTCCAGCACCGCCCGGCAGCCCTTTTCCGAGCAGGAGCCGCGGGGGTGGCCCGGCGGGCGGGTCTGGGAACAGATGAAGTCGTGTTTTTCGGGTCTGGGCATGATTACCTCTCAACTTCGGGAATGGGGGATGAGGGATGGGTGATGGGGAATGGGAGCAAGACAGGGTTTACCCATCCCTCATTACCCTTTCCCCATTCCCGTAAGTCAGGCCGCCAGCGGCATGGACTGGTGGGTGTGGCAGCCCTTGGGACAGACCCGGCCGCAGGCGCCGCAGCCGATGCAGTCCATGGCGTTCTTGATGGACATGACGCTCATCTCGTCCTCTTCCAGGTCTTCGTCCAGTTCGTCTTCTTCCCGGTCCACCAGCTCGAACACGTCCCGCGGGCAGACCTTGTAGCAGCGGCCGCAGCCGATGCAGGTCTTCTGGTTGATGTCCACCACGAAGGTGGGCGTCCAGACGGTGCCGCCCCGGGTGAATGCGGTGTACGGGTCCATGCTCAGCCTTTCTGCACTGCGCTGAGCCTGGCGCTGGCGTCGGCCCAGGCCTTGCAGGCGTCGTAGGTGGATTGGGCGATGGAGGGGATGTCCTGGTAGGCGGCCGGCAGCCGGTCCTCCACCAGGTCGTGCAGCTGGGAGGCCCACTCGCTGGACACCCGCTTCAATTTCTTGACCTCTTTTTCCAGGTTCTTCAACTCTTCTTCCGTCATCTCTGCGTTCTCCTGTAGGAGCGACCCCCAGGTCGCGACCAACCCCGATTTGATGCGCTGAGTTCGCTAGCTGGAGCTCGCTCTACAACACCAGGGCTGTTACGGGTGTTCACCAGGCGATCAAAGGCCCGCCACCTCCGAATACCTGCCCACGATCTCCAGGGAGACGGCGAGCAGCTTGTCGGCCTCGTCCTTCATCTTGGACAGGCTGTCGAAGCTGAAGCGGTGCACGTCGCGCAGGGTGCGGTCCAGCACCACCAGCTTGCCCACGGTGATGAGCGCCCGGCCGAAGCCTTCGTGGGTGATGTTGATCATGGGCACGGCCATCAGGCCGCATTCCTTTTCGATCAGGCTGGCGATGGCGTTGTAGAAGGCCTTGACCCGGGACAGGGTCTCCTCGTCCGGGTCGCCGATGACGGGGATGTCGCGGCGCTGTTCCTTGGTCAGGATGTAGGGCGCCAGGATGCGTTCCACCGGCCAGCCGTCGTAGGTGCCGTAGCTGTCGATGGCGCGCATCTGCTTGACCATCTCCTTGACGAAGTCGGTGGTCAGGATGGGATCTTGTTCTGCGACGGCCGCAGCGGTCATGGTGCATCTCCTTGAGAGGTTGAATCGGAACGGTTGGACATGGAGGGTCGGGCCGTGAGCCTGGGCGCGCCGCCCAGCCGACGGGCGGCCAGCAGGCCGATGGCGATCCCCGCCAGCGTGGCTAGCACCGAGATGCCGTCGCCGTAGCCCCACAGGGTGGCCAGGACGGCCCCGGCGATGGCCAGGACGATGGGCAGCATATAGGCCAGCGCCCCGGCCCTGAGCAGGTCGGTCTCCGCCACGGCCACCACCAGCTCCTCGCCCGCGCGGGCACCGCCCGGGCAGGCCACCGCGATGGGCCGCCGGCAGTTGGAGAAGAACCGACCCAGGCCGGAGATACCGCAGCTGCCCTTGGCGTGGCAGGCACCGCAGCCGGAGTGCTCGGAAGCATCCACCCAGGCGGTGCCGTCGACAACGGAGACGATGCGGGTGCGGGTCTCGATCACGGCCGGACTCCCGCGTGACTCAGCAAACTCAGGTACTTGCGCAGCGCGACGTCCCTTCCCGAAAGGGATAAGAAGGCGTATCGCCTGCAGGAGCGACCTCCGGGGCGCGATTTCGCGGGCTGGAGCCCGCTCCTACAAATATGGGGCTCCCCGCTCTCCGCCCTGCCGAGGGGTAGGGGGGCAGATACGGTTTGCACACATGCCTGGCGGGCAAGCCTTTCCCGGCGCAGTTCGCGCAGCCTGGAGGACATCATTCCGACCAGCCCTCCGCGTCCATGGCCTCGAAGCGGCTCGCGTCGCCGCCGGGCGCCTTGAGGGACTTGGCCAGCCAGGCGGGCGGATTGCCGCCGGTCATGCTCTGGTTCAGGCCGCATAGCAGTTCGTCGATGGGAGCGCCCTCAGGCACCTTCATGGGCTGCACGCCCGCGGCCAGGAGCTGCTTGATGGCGGAGGCGCCCACGGCGTTGCAGTACACGGCGGCACAGCCCGTGAGCAGGCCGATCTTGCCGGCCAGCTTGCCCTCGTGGCCGTCCATGACGGTGTCGCTGTCGTTGAACTCCACCACCTCGATCATGCGGGCGTCGTCCTCGGACAGTTCGTAGATGGCGAAGGCCTCAGCGGCGCCGAAGTGCTGGTCCACCGCTTTCCGGTCACTGCTGGCGAAGGCGATCCTCACGCTCATGGCCGGTCCGGGTTCAGTGGAATGGACGAGTTTCAGGTGCCGCATGGCTCTCCTCTTCCCGCACCGCGTAGACGGACCGGTAGGGCTCGACCTCGCCATGGCCCAGGCCCACCATCAGGTTGGCCAGGTCGAACAGGGTCTGGCGCGTGCCCCGGTAGCCCACCCACAGGCGCTGGTAGCCGCCGATGAGGTCGTATTGGGGGAAGCCGGCCCGGTACAGGGGCAGATTCAGGCGCCGGGCGGTGTCGGCGGCGTGGGAGTTGCAGATGATGAAATCGGCGCCTACCTCCCGGATGGCCTTTTCCAGGTCCTCCAGGTCGCCCAGCTTCACCTGGGCGGCGGGCACCGCTCCCAGCACGGGGGACTTGGACGGGGCCACCGCGGCCACCACCTCGCAGCCCATGCCGGCCATCAGGTCGGCC
>JBJKSP010000058.1:0-2629 GCA_046703865.1 Thiobacillaceae bacterium | reverse complement strand
AGTCCCGTCTCCTCGGCGACCGGGATGAATTCGGCGGGGGGGATCATGCCCCGCACGGGGTGCTGCCACCTAAGCAGGGCCTCCATGCCGACGATGCGTGTGCCTGTGATGTCCACCTGGGGTTGGTAATAGACCTGGAATTCGTTGCGCTGCAGGGCACGTCGCAGGTCGTTTTCCACCACCATGCGCACGGAGATGGAGGTGTTGATCCCGGGCTCGAAGAAGCAGTAATCGTTGCGGCCACGGTCCTTGGCGGAGTACATGGCGATGTCGGCTTGTTTGATGAGGGTTTGCAGGCTGTCGCCGTCGTCGGGATAGATCGCGATGCCGATGCTGGCCGTGATGAAGATCTCGTGGCCGCTGATGTGGAAGGGGGCCTTCAGGGCCGAGAGCATCTTCTGGGCGATGTAGGCGGCGTTGTCACGGTTGTGGATGTGGGGCAGCAGGAGCATGAACTCGTCGCCCCCGATGCGGGCCAGGGTGTCGCCCTCGCGCAGGCAATTGCGCAGCCGCTGGCTCGCCATCTGCAACAGTTCATCCCCGATCAGATGGCCCAGGGTGTCGTTCACGGATTTGAACCGGTCCAGGTCCAGGAACATGACCGCCAGAATCAGCCCATGTCTGCGTGCGTTGGCGATGGCCTGGCCGAGTCGGTCGTTGAACAGCACACGATTGGGCAGTCCCGTCAGCAGGTCATGGTAGGCGTGGAAGGTGATGGTCGCTTCGGCCTGCTTGCGTACGCTGATGTCGCGGGCGACGCCGTAGGTTCCCTGGAAATGCCGGCCCCCGTCGCCGCTGCCCCCGTATATGCCCATGGCGCTGACTTCCACCGTCACATAGGCCGGTCCCGGGTGTTCGCCCGGCATGCCCTCGGGGGGCCTGCGAAAGCGCAGTTCCTGATTCTGGGTGGACCGCAGGCCGGTGCGGCGCTCGTTGATATGCCAGCGGGCCAGTTCCACATCATCGGGCGGGACCAGGAACTGCCAGCCTTGCCCGATCAGTTGGTCCTTCGAGAACCCCGTGGTCCTTTCCATGCTGTCGTTGACGTAGGTGAAAACACCCTCGGTATCCAAGGTGTAGATCAGATCGGGTGAGTTGTTCACCAGAAAGCGGTGCCATTGCTCGGATTGAGACAGGCGGTGGTGCATGTCGCGATTTTCACGCTTCAGCGCAAGCTCGTTGGCTGCATGCAGCACGGACTTGAGGAGGACCTCGGGTTCGTAGGGCTTGCGCAGAAAATCATAAGCCCCGCGCCGTAAGGCCCCGATCGCGGAATCGAAGGAGGTGTCCCCGCTCACCACGGTGATCAGGGTGTCGGGGCAGCAATGATGCATGGTGTCCATGACATCGTGGCCTGTGGCGTCAGGCAGCATCAGGTCCAGCAGCATCAGGTCGAAATGCCGGGCGGCCAGTTGTTCGTAGGCCTCGCCGGCGGAGTGTGCCGTGGCGACATGGTGGCCGTAGTGCGTCAGCAGGAGACGCGTGCTCTCCAGATACCGCGGCTCATCCTCCACCACGAGGATGTCCAGTACGGGTGGGTGTTTTGACTGGCCTGTCTCGCTCGGATAGTCCAATGCCGTTTCGGCTCCTGTGCCTGCCGGCCCTGCTGATGGCTCAGCCAAGGGGTAGAAGGATGTGGAAGGTGGTTCTGCCATTGTGACTTCGGCATGCGACCGTCGCGTTCAGTTCGTCGGCGAGGGATTTGACGATGGCCAGGCCCAGGCCGGCATGGCCTGCCCCTTTAGCGGTTTCCACGGGCTCGAACAGGTGGGCGAGCACTTCCGGCGCGATCTCCTCGCCGGTATTGGTGATCAGGATCTCCAACTGGCTCTTCTGGTTGTGGCTGAAGATCCGGTGCGTCTCCAGACTGATTGTTCCCTGAGCCTGGGAGGCCTCGATGGCGTTCAGGACGAGGTTGAGCAACATCTGTTTGAGCTTGTCACGGTCGCAGTGCAGCTTGGGAAGTCCCTCCTCGAGGCGGCTTTCCACCTTGACCAGCTTCTGAAGCATGAGTCCGGGTGCCGCCACCTTGACCAGATCGCCGAGCAGGGCATTGACGTCCACATCGGTATCCGAGGCCAAGACCTCTACGTTCTCGGTGGCCAGTTTGTGGACGATGCGCGCAATCCGGTCCAGTTCTTCGTGAATGATGCGCAGGTCGTCGGAGACGATGGCGTTTTCACCCAGCTTCACCCGCAGCAGTGCCAGATAGTTCTTGATGATGCCCAGGGGGTTGTTGATCTCGTGGGCCAGGTGTCTGGCGCGCATGTTCCACAGCCGGCGCTGTTCTTCCAACTCCCTGTCGTCGGTGGTGGTTCCCGGTACGGGGAGCGGCCGGCCGGCCAGCAGGCCCAGCTTGGCAAGATAGACCATGTCCTCGCCCAGGGCGACGAGCTGGCTGCGATAGCCGCAAGCCACCAGTACACCCAGGGGCTCTTCGTTGCCGATGGGGATGGCCAATATCCCTTCGCGTCTGGCCAGGCGGGACAACTGGCTGTCCAGCAGACTGACGCCGGCGCTGTCGCCATCCGTCAGGACGATGACCGGACTGCGCCGCGACAGCGCCTTGGCGGCGGCGGCGTTGCTGCCTTCCACGGTGACGGCCAGGGCGGGCGGGCTGTCTTTGCCC
>JBJKSP010000057.1:0-11359 GCA_046703865.1 Thiobacillaceae bacterium | reverse complement strand
GAGTTGTGGTTATCCTGTGTGATCCTGTTCGTGGTCCCGATCAGGGCGACAAGGTGAATCCTGGCTGATTTGAGTGCCGCACAGGCGTCGGCTGAGGGGTCGGCATGCGCCACGCCAACCCCCATGGTCATGGAGGTGACAAAGAGGGTTCTAGCCAAGACGTTCATTGAAGCACTCCTGGATGAGTTGCGGTCATCTCAGTCTCCATTGGGCTCGAACGCATCAGGTGCCTCCACCATGGAACTCCACTCCGGGCTGGTGCTCGGGCAGTTCTTCCACCAGCAATTCCCGCCGAGCGAGTTCCAAAGCATCCACAGCTGGGTCACTCAGGTACGTCTCGGCATCGGATACGGCGGCCGTCAGCAGTTCGCCTGCAAGTTCTCTAGGCTCGCGCCCCAACGAACGCGCGAGGGCCCGAAGCTCAAAGCCAGACTCACGGCCCAATTGGATCTCCAGTGGCCCGGCGCCAGGCCGCAATGCAGGTGCAGGAGTCGGCGCTTTGCCTTTCTTGGTGTCAGCCAGCAACCGGCCCATCACTCCCGCGATACCCGGGGTGGTCGGCGCCGAAGACCCCGCTGGCATGAGCCGAACCTTATTGACGAAGTACTTCTCGAAATCGACCTTGGCCAGGTGCACCCATCGCCCCTGCCGCATCCAGTTGATGTCGCGCAGCGGCACCTGGGGCTCGGACAAGTAAGCGGCGCCGCTGTCCCCCATGTCGGACAGCCATCTGGCGCGCTCCGTTGCACTACTTGTCAGCGCCTCTCCTCGCATGTCGGCAACGATGTTGCGCACTACGGTATCCACTTCCTGCTGGATCGAGTACACGGAATCCGGGGCTCCCACATCCAATGGGCTCGCCGCCACCGTCTCATGCGCCACGCACACGCCCGCGGCGAAGACATTGGAATGGGACGGATTTCTCAGATACTCGTCGACTTCGACCAGCCCGCGGGCGTTCACCAGCCCGGATGCTCCGCGTACACCGGGTGCACCGCGAAACGCGGGCCAATACACGCAATAGGCATAGGGCAGGGCGTGAGGCTGTTTCTCGTTGCCGGCCTCGTCCAGTTCGGCGACGTGGACGTGGTCCGCGTCCACCTGGACCGTGCGGGCGTTGCAGATGATCCTGATGTCGACATCGGCCAGGGCCGCACTGACGGCCTCCCGGCTAACACCGCCCGCGCCCAGGCCCAGATGGCCGGGCCAGGGTTCTGGCGTCACCAGGGTAATGGGCACACGGCCGCGAATGTTGCGGCGCCTGAGATCGGCGTCCGCCAGGAAGGCATACTCATACACCGGCCCCAGGATGCTCGAACCCTGCACGGCGCCCACGACGATGGGGCCGGGATGCTTGACGAATTCCCTGTAGGCAGCGCGTGCGCGCTCGGCCTGCTCGATGTGGATCACCGACTGGGTATGCGCTGCCAATCCGGGCAGTTCGTCCATGGCGCCTTCGACGCCGGTGGCAATCAGCAGATAGTCATAGAACAGGCTTTTACCGTCCTCAAGCTTGACCTTGTCCTCGTTGGGATGAACGCTCGCGACCCCGCTGTTGACAAACTTGATCCCGCGCTCCTCCAGGTAAGGTCTGATCGGAAAGGCAACGTCGGCCCTGTCGCGCCAGCCCATGGCGATCCAGGGGTTAGAGGGCACGAAGTGGAAGTAGTCCTTGTCCGAGACGACTGTGACCTCGTCCCTGGAGCCAAGACGGGATTTCAGGGCATACGCCGCCGGCACTCCCGCGATGCCTGCACCTAGGATGACAACATGAGTCATTTTCGTCTCCTCCCGATTTAGCCGCGCGGACGGACAAGCTGCCAGGGCCGCGCCGCATAGGTCACCGAGGCGAAGCCGCTCCACACATGGACCAGCCGCGAGAACGGGAACAGCACGAACAGGGTCATGCCGAAGACCAGATGGACCTTGTAGATCAGAGGTACCGCGAGAAGATAGTCCGCGGCACCGCTGCGGAAGGTCACGATGTGCTGGGCCCAGGCGGCCAGGAGCAGCATCTCCTCACCCTGGCGATGCTGCAGCGAGAACAGGATGCTGGTGAGGCCGAGGAGCAGGGTCGCCAGGATCCACAGCATGATGAAGATGTCCATGTGCCTGCTTGTCGCGCGGATACGCGGGTCGGTCAGGCGCCGGTGCAGGAGGATGGCCACGCCGGCGAAGCACAGCAGGCCGGCAGTCCCGCCCGAGACGATGGCGAGCATCTGCTTGTCTGGGGTGGAAAGCCCGAACGACTCGTACACCCAGTGCGGCGTAAGCAGCCCGACCAGATGGCCCAAGAACAGGAACAGGATGCCGATGTGAAACAGATTGCTGCCCAGCCGCAATTGGGCGCGTCGGAGGAGCTGGCTGGAGTCACTTTTCCAAGAATACTGCTCGCGGTCGAAGCGGATCAGACTGCCGAGGAAAAAGATCGCCAGCGCGATGTACGGGTAGATGCCGAAGAGGAAGTCGTGCAGGTAAGGCATGATCATCTGCTCCCAAGGTCAGGATGATGCGAGATTGACTGAGCCGTGCCGCCGGGATCGGGGCATGGCCACCACGGAAACCTGCTGGCCGGGCTTGAGCAGGGGCTCGATGCCGTCGCTGCCGGGGCCGAAGGTCTCCATCGCTTCGTCCATGTCCCGTGCCGGCGACTCCATGAGCGCCTGCGCCGTGACCGGCGACATGCTCTCCAACACGCTGAACACGGCGGCGTAGGGACTGCCGTTGCGGCTGAGCTTGCGACCCAAATGGACGATCACGTGCACCGCTTCACCCAGCAGGCTGTGCGCCTGGGCCTCCGGCAGGAGGGACAGGAATTCCAGGAACAGCGGCAGGTAATCCGGCAGTTCGGATGCCGTCGGTTCGAAGCCGTGTTTCCAGTACTCCTCGAGCAAGTTCACCATGGCCGACCCGCGATCGCGCGATTCACCATGGACGTGCTCGAACAGGTGCAGGGAATGGGAGGGATTGCGATCGAAGGTGGCGACGTATTCCTCCTGCAGTCCGATCAGGCTTTCGTTGCGCAGATGGGCCATGAGCGGCGCCAGCACTTCGATGGCGCCGCCGTTGGGGTCGGCTTCGTCGGCAAGCGTCTGCTCAAGCTGCGGCAGCGCCTCCAGCCATTCGGTTTCCGGGTAACTCAGCAGGAGGGAAAGGACCTTGAACGTCTTCATCCTGTCCTCCTTAACCCGCGATCTTGCGCCGCAACTGCGACAGGTCGATGGGCACCGCCTTTCGGCGCGTTCCAAACAGGCTCGCCTCCGAAACGCCGTCCGAGCAGCCGTTCCCGAAGGAGAAGCCGCAGCTCGCCTTCTCCTGGAAGGTGTCGATGGTCTCCTCGCGGTGGGTGCTGGGGATCACGAAGCGATCCTCATAATTGGCAATGGCCATGTAGCGGTACATCTCTTCGGCCTGGCCCACGGTGAGATCCACCTGCTCCAGGGCCGCCGTATTGCCCTTGCCTTCCACCGACTTGCCGCGCATATAGGCGCGCATGGCTAGCATGCGGTCCAACGCGGTCACCACCGGTTGTTCCTTCCCGCCGGTGAGGAGATTGGCCAGGTACTTGATGGGGATGCGCAGCGAACGGGTGTCCGGGAGGATGCCGTTCATCCCCATCTTGCCCGACTCGGCCGCGGCCTGGATGGGCGAGAGGGGCGGCACGTACCAGACCATGGGCAGCGTCCGGTATTCGGGATGCAGGGGGAAGGCGATCCGCCAGTCGATGGCCATCTTGTACACGGGCGAGCGGCGCGCGGCCTCCAGCCAGGCCTCCGGCACGCCCTCGGCGCGCGCCGCGGCGATGACCCCGGCATCCTCCGGGTCCAGAAAGACCCTCAACTGGGCTTCATAGAGTTCCTTCTCGTCTTCAACGCTTGCGGCCTCGCTGATGCGGTCAGCGTCGTACAGGATCACGCCCAGATAGCGGATGCGGCCGACGCAGGATTCGGAGCACACCGTGGGCTGGCCCGACTCGATGCGGGGATAGCAGAAGATGCATTTTTCCGCCTTGCCCGTCTTCCAGTTGTAATAGATCTTCTTGTACGGGCAGCCCGAGATGCACATGCGCCAGCCCCTGCATTTGTCCTGGTCGACCAGCACGATGCCGTCCTCCTCGCGCTTGTAGATCGAGCCGGAGGGACATGAGGCCACGCAGGTCGGGTTGAGGCAATGCTCGCACAGTCGCGGCAGGTACATGAGGAAGGTGTTCTCGAAGGTCGAGTACATCTCCTTCTGAACATCGTCGAAGCACCGGTCGCGCCCCCGGGAGGAGAACTCGCCGCCCAGGTCGTCTTCCCAGTTGGGGCCCCAATGGATCTTGTCCATCTTCTCTCCGGTAATGGCGGATACCGGACGGGCGGTCGGCGGCGTCTCGGACAGGGGCGCCTTCTGCAGGTGCTCGTAGTCGTAGGTGAAGGGCTCGTAGTAGTCGTCGATCTCGGGAAGATTGGGGTTGCCGAAGATGTTGGAGAGGATCTTCAGGCGACTGCCCTGGCGCGGCTCGATGCTGCCGTCGGCCTTGCGGCGCCACCCCCCGTTCCACAGGTCCTGGTTCTCCCACTGCTTGGGATAGCCGATGCCGGGCTTGGACTCGACATTGTTGAACCACACGTAATCCATGCCCTCACGGGAGGTCCATACGTTCTTGCAGGTGATGGAGCAGGTGTGGCAGCCGATGCATTTGTCCAGGTTCAGCACCATGGCGATCTGGGCGCGGACTTTCATGATTTCACTCCTTTGGAAGGACGGCAGTCCGCCCTTCGGTTGCGGAAAAGGCTGGCCCCGGGCTGGCGGCCCGATCAGGGCGTGAGCAGGCTTCGCCCATGGAGGGTTCACACACGACGTTCATTCAGGGGGCCCTCCATCCAGTCCACCTGCTTCATCTTGCGCACGATCACGTACTCGTCCCGGTTGGAACCCACAGTGCCGTAATAGTTGAAGCCGTAGGCCTGTTGCACATAGCCGCCGATCATGTGGGTGGGCTTGGTCACCGTGCGGGTGACCGAATTGTGGATGCCGCCCCTGTAGCCGCTCACCTCCGCACCCGGCACGTTCACGATCTTCTCCTGGGCGTGGTACATCAGGCACATGCCCCGGGGCACCCGCTGGCTCACCACCACCCTCGCGGTCAGCGTGCCGTTGACGTTGAACACCTCGACCCAGTCGTTGTCGACAAGCCCGGCCTCCTTCGCCTCCGACTCGGACACCCACACATGCGGGCCACCTCGGGAGAGGGTCAGCATCCTGAGGTTGTCGGTATAGGTGCTGTGGATGCCCCACTTCTGGTGCGGAGTGATCCAGTTCAGGACCAGTTCGTGATTGCCGTTGGGCTTCTGGCCCAGCATGGACTTGATCGTCTTCGTATCGATGGGCGGCTTGTACACGCACATGCCCTCGCCGAAATCCAGCATCCACAGGTGGTCCTGGTAGAACTGCTGTCGGCCGGTGAGGGTGCGCCAGGGAATCAGCTCGTGTACGTTGGTATAGCCGGCGTTGTAGGAAACGTGCTCCGACTCCAGGCCCGACCAGGTGGGCGAGGAGATGATCTTCCTCGGTTGAACCACGATGTCCCGGAAGCGGATCTTGTCGTCCTCCCGAGGAAGGGCCAGATGGGCGTGGTCGCGCCCGGTGATCCGGGACAGCGCCTCCCAGGCCTTCACCGCCACCTGGCCGTTGGTTTCCGGCGCCAGCATCAGGATGACCTCGCAGGCGTCGATGGCCGATTCGATCCTGGGCAGCCCCTGGGCCACCCCGTCTTCGGCCACTGTGTAATTGAGCTCAGCCAGCTGCTTGACTTCGGACTCGGTGTTCCAGGTGATGCCCTTGCCGCCGTTGCCGATCTTGCTCATCAGCGGGCCCAGCGCAGTGAACTTCCTGTGGGTGTCGCCGTAATCACGGGCGACCACGGTCATGCTGGGCATGGTCTTGCCCGGCACCGGATCGACCTCGCCCTTCTTCCAATCGCGTACCGACAGCGACTGGCCCAGCTCGGAAGGCGTGTCGTGCAGGAGCGGGGTCAACACCAGATCCTTCCGGGTGCCCAAATGGGTCCCCGCCAACTCGGAAAACCGCTTGGCGATGGCCTTGTAGATCTCCCAGTCCGACTTCGACTCCCACAACGGCTGCACCGCTTCGGACAACGGATGGATGAAGGGGTGCATGTCCGAGGTGTTGAGGTCGTCCTTCTCGTACCAGGTGGCGGAGGGCAGCACGATGTCCGAGTAGAGGCATGTGGTGGACATTCGGAAGTCCAGGGTCACCAGGAGGTCGAGCTTGCCTTCGGCACCCTTGTCGTGCCACTGGACCTCCCTGGGCTTGGGTTCATTGAGTTCGCCCAGGTCAGGGCCCATCACCGCGTTTTGGGTGCCAAGCAGGTATTTGAGGAAGTACTCGTGGCCCTTGCCCGAGGAACCCAGCAGGTTGGAGCGCCAAACGAACAGGTTGCGCGGGAAGTTCCTGGGATTGTCCGGGTCCTCGCAGGAAAAGCGCAGCGCGCCGGACTTGAGCTGATCCACCGCGTATTTGACCGGGTCCAGGCCTAGGGCCTCCGCCGCCTTGGTAACCTCCAGGGGGTTGGTCTCCAGCTGCGGTGCTGAAGGCAGCCAGCCCATACGCTCGGCGCGCACGTTGAAGTCGATGAGCCGATAATCCGCCAGCTTCTTGTCCGCCGTCGGCGACAGGATCTCCCCCACCCCCACCTTCTCGTGCCGCCACTGGCTGGTGTGGGCATAGAAGAACGAAGTGGAGTTCATGTGGCGCGGCGGGCGGTGCCAGTCCAAGGCAAACGCCAGTGCTGTCCAGCCGGTCTGGGGTCTGAGCTTCTCCTGCCCCACGTAATGCGCCCAGCCCCCGCCGGATTGGCCGATGCAACCAGTCATCATGAGCAGATTCATGATGCCGCGGTAGATCATGTCGTTGTGGTACCAGTGATTGAGTCCGGCGCCCAGGATGACCATGGACTTGCCCCTGGTCTTGTCGGCGTTGTCGGCAAATTCCCGCGCCACGGTGATGATGTCGGCGCGCGGCACGCCGGTGTGCTTCTCCGCCCAGGCCGGAGTGTAGGGCACATCGTCGTCGTAGCCGGCGGGGATGTTGGGCCCGCCAATGCCCCGATCCACGCCGTAATTGGCCAGGGTCAGGTCGTACACGGTAGCCACCAGTTCCTCCCCGTCGCCGAGGCTGATGCGCTTGACCGGCACGCGGCGCGAGAGCAGCTCAGTGTGCTCGTCGCCGCCGAAATAGGGAAAGGCAACCTCGACCACCTCATCCTGGCTGCCCAGCAGGGTTAGCTGCGGTTTCACTTGCTTGCCAGAGATACCGTCACGCATCTCCAGGTTCCAGGCGCCCGACTGGCCCCAGCGGAAGCCGGCGCTGCCGTTGGGCGCCACCAGATAACCCGTGTCCTCGTCATACACCACGGTCTTCCATTCCGGGTTGTTGTCCTGGCCTAGATTGCCGGTCAGGTCGGAGGCCCTGAGGTAGCGGTCGGCGACGAACCTGCCTTCGCGTTCCTTCAACATCACCAGCATGGGCATGTCGTTGTACTGGCGGCAGTAGCTGTCGAAGTACTCGCTCCTGTTCCGGTGATGGAATTCGGTGAGGATCACATGGCCCATGGCAAGGGCCAATGCGGCATCCGTGCCCTGCTTGGGCGCGAGCCAGATGTCGCCGAACTTGACCATCTCGCCGAAATCGGATGAGACCGCCACGGTCTTGGTGCCCTTGTAGCGCACCTCGGTATAGAAGTGCGCGTCCGGGGTGCGGGTCTGGGGGACGTTGGAGCCCCAGACCATGAGATAGGTGGAGTTGTACCAGTCGGCCGATTCGGGCACGTCTGTCTGCTCGCCCCAGACCTGCGGGCTGGACGGCGGCAGGTCGCAGTACCAGTCGTAAAAGGAGCCGCACACCCCGCCGATGAGCGAGAGATAGCGCGAACCAGCGGCATAACTCACCATGGACATGGCCGGGATGGGAGAGAAGCCGTAGATCCGGTCGGGGCCGAATTCCTTGATGGTGAATACGTTGGCCGCCGCGATCATTTCGGTGACCTCGTCCCAGCTGGCCCGCACGAAGCCGCCTTGTCCGCGTACCGACTTGTAGCGCACGGCCTTGCCGGGGTCCTGGCTGATGGACTGCCACGCTGCCACCGGGTCCAGTGTCTTGCGTGCATCGCGCCACATCTCCATGAGCCGGCCGCGGATCAGCGGATACTTCACCCGCTGCGCCGAATAGACGTACCAGGAGTAGGACGCACCGCGTGGGCAGCCCCGCGGTTCGTGATTCGGCAGATCGGGCCGGGTGCGCGGATAGTCGGTCTGCTGGATCTCCCAGGTGATGAGGCCGTTCTTGACGAATATCCTCCAGCTGCACGACCCCGTGCAGTTCACCCCGTGGGTGGAACGCACCACCTTGTCCGCCTGCCAGCGGCTGCGGTAGCCGTTTTCCCAGTTGCGGTCCTCGTTGGTCACCACGCCGTGTCCATCGGAATACTCGGCAAGGTTTTTCCTGAAGAACGTCAGCCGGTCGAGGAAGTGACTCATTTGCTCGCTCCTTTGTCGCTCGCGATTTGCGGTTAGCGGTGAGGGGGCAAGCGGTGAGGCCGGCGCCGTCTTGGCCCGCTCACCGCTTGCCGCTTACGGGTTCTTGAATTCCGCCTTCGGCCCCAGGTAGTACCACCAGTTCATCAGCAGGCAGACCGCGTAATAGATGGCGAATCCGTAGAGGGCATACTCGGGCGTGGTGGCCTTGATCTGCTCACCGAAGACCTGGGGGATGATGAAGGCACCGTAGGCGGCCACGGCCGAGGTCCAGCCCAGGGCCGGCCCGGCCTGCTCCTTGGGAAACACCATGGCAATCGTGCGGAAGGTAGAGCCGTTGCCAATGCCAGAGGCGGCGAACAGGACCAGGAAGAGCAGGAAAAAGGGCATGAAGTACTGCTCCGGGGTGGCCGAGTGGTAGGCGGCATTCATGTAGTAGGCCACGCCCAGGGCAGCAGCGATCATGAGGATGGTGATGACCTGGGTCACCTTGGCACCGCCCACCTTGTCGGCGATCCAGCCGCCCACCGGACGGATCAGGGCGCCGATGAAGGGACCCATCCAGGCGTACATGAGGGCGCTGGGGGCGTTGGGGTTGACCGTGGTGTGGGTGAGCAGACCGTCGGCGCCGGGGAGGTGCTGGTAGCCGAAGATCACCTTGATGGCCAGGGCGAAGGCGGCGGAATAGCCGATGAAGCTGCCGAAGGACATGGTGTAGATGACGCTCATGACCCAGGTGTGCTTGTTGCCGAAGATCCTGAACTGGCGCTGCAGGTTGGGCTTGATGTCGCCGGGGATGAGCTTCATTAGGAACACGGTGGCGGCGATGATGCCGGCCAGCACGAACCACTTGGCCCAGCCGGGTGCGCCCAGGCCCGTGGGGGCCGGCAGGATGATGTATAGCCCCGCGGCGGAAGTGAGAAAGCCTATGGCCAGCATGCCGGCGATCTTGGCCATGGCGCCGACGGGCGAGCCCGGATGCGGCGTCACCTCGTCGGTCTTGATGTTGTTCATGCCGAACCAGCCCGCTATGGCCAGGGGGATCAGCAGGAACAGCCACACGAAACCCGCGTTTTGGATGTAGGTGAGGGAACCGGCCGGCGCCTTGCCGATTAGGCTGCCGGAAGGCTGCACCAGGGCCATGGGATCGCCGCCCAGCGCACCGAGCAGGGGCAGGGTCATCACCAGGGGAACCAGGATCTGCATGGTGGTCACCCCGGCGTTGCCCAGGCCGGCGTTGAGGCCCAGGGCCAGGCCTTGCATGCGTTTGGGGTAGAAGAAGCTGATGTTGGACATGCTCGATGCGAAGTTCCCGCCACCGAAACCGGACAGGAAGGCCAACACCTGGAACATCCATAGGGGTGTGCCCTTGTCCTCAAGGGCGACGCCGATGCCGAAGGCAGGGATCATGAGCAGGGCGGTGGTGAAGAAGATGGTGTTTCGCCCGCCGGCGATGCGGATGAAGAAGCTGGAGGGGATGCGCAGTGTGGCGCCGGTGAGGCCTGCGATGGCGGAGAGGGTGAACAGCTCGGCCGGCTTGAACGGGAAGCCGGCGTTCAGCATCTGCACGGTGACCATGCTCCAGATGATCCAGACGGCGAATCCCACAAGCAGGCTGGGGATGGAAATCCAGAGGTTGCGGTTGGCAATGGACTTGCCCGTGGATACCCAGAACCTCTGGTCCTCCACATTCCAGGTCGTGATGTTCACGCTCATCTCAGTTCTCCGTTACGGGGTTTGAATAGGGTTATTCAAGGACATCGACTTCCGTCGCTGCCTTCTTCCTGATCACGTCCATCCTTCGGACCTCGGTGGTGTACATCCAGATCAGGGACACCCAGACCACGCCGTACATGAGCATGAAGGCCGAGGAACGGATGCCGGTCAGATCCACCAGGGCGCCGAACATGATGGGCAGCAGGAAGCCGCCCATGCCGCCCATGAGGCCCACGATCCCCGAGATGACGCCGATGTTGTGCGGGTAGTCGTCGGAGATGTACTTGAACACCGAGGCCTTGCCGAAGGCGAAGGCCACGCCCACCGCGAACAGCAGGGCAGTGAACACGGCTGGGGTCAGATAGATGTGGAAGGTCTGGGGACCCGTCACCGTGTGCACGGTGAACGTGGTCTGGGGATAGGACATGATGAACAGGCAGATCCAGGCCACCCACAACACCCACCAGGTGACCCTGTGAGCACCATACCTGTCCGACAGCAGGCCCCCCACTGCGCGCAACACGCCGCCCGGTAGGGAGAAACAGGCTGCCAGGAGCGCCGCGGTCTTCAGGTTAAAGCCATACTCGGCGACGTAGTACTCGGTCATCCAGAGGGCCAGGGCCACGTAGCCGCCGAACACGATGGAGTAGTACTGGCAGTACTTCCACACCGTGGGGTCTCTCAGGGCCCTAAGCTGGTCCCTCAGGGTGACGTGGGACGGCACCCGATGGGCCGGATCTTCATAGGTGAAGAACCAGAACAGGATGGCGGTGACCAGCATGGCCGCGGCGTAGACCGGGGGCACCATGGTCCAGCCGTAGGCGACGACGATGGCGGGGGCCACGAGCTTGGTCAGCGCCGCGCCCGAATTGCCGGCCCCGAACACCCCCATGGCCATGCCCTGGCGTTTGCGTTCGTACCAACGGGCGCAGTACGCGATGCCCACGGAGAAGGAACCGCCGGCCAGGCCGATGAACAAGCCGATGATCAGAAACTGCCAGAAGGCCGTGGCGTACTCGATCAGCCAGATCGGCGCCACGGTCGCGAGCATGAGCGCGAAGAAGACAAGGCGACCGCCGTATGTGTCGGTCCACATGCCCAAGGGC
>JBJKSP010000056.1:0-6219 GCA_046703865.1 Thiobacillaceae bacterium | reverse complement strand
TCGAGGCCCTCAACACCGCCCTGGACAAGTACACCGGCACCCTGATCTTCGTCTCCCACGACCGGGAGTTCGTCTCCTCCCTGGCCAACAAGATCATCGAGCTCAAGCTGGACGGCAGCCATGTGCTCTACGACGGCAACTACGACGACTATCTCCACAGCCAGGGCGTGGAGTAGGGCGGCCGCCGTTCTGGCCGTCCTGCTGCTGGCCGGCTGCGTCAACGATTCCGCCTCCTACCTGATCGAAGACAACCAGGAGCACATCACCCTGGTCCGCAGCCAGGACTGGTTCTGGCAGGACACGGTCACCCTTACCGTCACCGTGACCCGGATGCCCGAGTGCCGGGGCGGCATGGACGTGAAGGACGTCCCGCGCCACGCTGCCATGGACCTCTACTGGGCGCCCACCGCCTACGCCGAGCCCCTCTACATCCTTCACGCGGGCACCGGGTACTACGCCATCAGCACCGCCGGTTGCCGGGTGCAGCCGTTCAAACAGTCGCCCTCCGGACTGGGGCCGCCCGTGGGCGGCTTCCGGGAGCAGGACGGGAAGTTCCGGTTCGTCCCGGCACAACCGGGTTGATCCCCCGTCAGTGGGTCGGCCACCGGCTACGGCCGGGGCTCTGCCCAAGCACCCCGAATATTTCATCCCCCCTTTAGCAAAGGGAGGCAGGGGGGATTCGAGGGTGTTGGGGTAGGCCTGGGCGGATAGCAGATTCCAACGCCAACACTATTCCGCCTCGCCGCTATCGCGGCATTGGTCGGTGGCAGTTCGGAGTCATCCTACCGATGTGCAGGCGGAGAAGTCGGTAGGCCGGGGGCGCCCGGCAGCGCATTCCTTTCTTTGCTCGTGCAAAGAAAGGAATCAAAGAAAGCACGCCCCCTTCGTCGCCCTTCGGGTTCCCAATTTTTCCCAGCCCGTTCGGGCGGCTGCGCAACTCGCCCTGCGGGCTCAAACAGTGCTCGCCGACTTCCCCCGAACGGACTGGGGAAAATTGGCGGCTCAGAGGGGATTGAACATCCGGCGGATTGCGCCGCTCTGTGCGTCCGGTTCGGTTAACGGAAGTTGTAGGAGCGACCTCCAGGTCGCGATAGAGGGCTGTAGGTTGGGCATAAGCCAAGCGTTGCCCAACACTGGAGTCATCTCAATGTTGGGCTTGTCAGCCCAACCTACGAGCTGCGGTTGGGGCTTGACCCGGGCACCCAGAATACTCCATCCCCCCTTTGCCAAAGGGGGGCAGGGGGGATTCAAGGAAGTTAGGCTAGGCATGAGCGTATGGAAAGTCCCAACGTCCAAACCGTTCCGCCACGCCGCTATCGCGGCTTTGGGCGGTAACGGCCTGGGTTCATCCGGCCGGTGTGCGAGCGGAAAGGGCGGTAGGCCGGGGCCGCCCGGCAGCGGGTGACTCTTCTTGTTCGGCCAAGAAGAGTCACCAGAAGAAGGCCGCCCCCTTCGTCGCCCTTCGGGTTCCCAATTTTTCCCAGCCCGTTCGGGCGGCTGCGCAACTCGCCCTGCGGGCTCAAACAGTGCTCGCCGACTTCCCCCGAACGGACTCGGAAAAATTGGCGACTCAGAGGGGGAAGGGGCTGCGATTTGATTGCGTTAGGATGTGTAGGGCAGACATGAAGGAGTACCCAATGGAAACATCTCTCGTAATGGCTGCATACAACGGCCTCAGGTATGCAAAGGACAGCATAACAACACTCATACAGGGAAAAATTGAGGTTGAGTCCCAAGCAAGAATCCTTGCGGCACTAGAGAAACTTGGGGCAGCACAGGATGCCCTATTCCAAATGCGCGATGAACTGTTTGCTCTGCAGGCTGAAAACTTGCGGTTACAGCAAGAAAATGAGCGTCAAAACACATGGAAGGAGAGGCTGGCAGCCTATGAGTTAGTCAAAACAGCAGGTGGTGCTGTCATGTAAAAGTTCAAAGGCGAGCCAGAACATTTCGCCTGTCCAATCTGCGTGAATAATCAGAAGCTTGAAATTCTTCAAGACAACAGATCATTGAGTGGGAAATTTCGTTGTACGAGCTGCCAGGCTGAGTATCCGATCAACCCGCGGAAGGAGTCTCCTCCACCGCAGTCACAAATCAACTATCCATCAGATCCTTGGATGAGGTGAACGCAAGCGCATGGTGCGGATAAGCGCAGCGCAATCCGCTGGATGTATTTCTACCCCTCTGCCGTTGCCGGGCGGAACGCTTTTGGTTTTTCAAGCCACAGCGCTAACGCCCATCGCCCTCGAATCCTCCCTGGCCCCCTTTTGGCAAAGGGGAGAAGGTACGCAGCCGCTCCGCCAGAAATCCCACTGCCGCTTCCAGATTGGCAGCCGCCCGATCACTCAACTCCTCTCCCAATTCGAAGCGATACCCCCTGATTCCCAGCGCGAAGGCCGCCGGCGGCTCGCCGTAG
This sequence comes from Thiobacillaceae bacterium, assembly GCA_046703865.1. GTDB lineage: Bacteria > Pseudomonadota > Gammaproteobacteria > Burkholderiales > Thiobacillaceae > JBJKSP01. The sequence continues at coordinate 3,803 of JBJKSP010000056.1, read as the reverse complement.
AGCTTGCGGTAGGCGTGCAGGACGGCGGCGGGGCTGAGTTCGTGGCTGGTGTAGCTGGCGTCCTCCGCGGCGGTGGCGGGGGTGAGGGCGTAGGGTTCGGGGCCGGAGGCGGCGGCGTCCACGAAGACGACCTCGTGCCGGTCCCTGAGGTCCAGGGCGTATTCCACCTGGAGCTGGAAGTCGGTGAGGAGCTCGACGCCGGGGAGGCCTAGGCCGGCCAGGCGTTCGATGGCCATGGGCCCCAGGGCGTCGTCGCCCCGGCTGGGGTTGCCGATGCCGATGACCAGGACGCTAGTCATGTGAGGATCAGCGTAGGAGCGGCTTCAGCCGCGAATCCGGCAGGCGGTCAGGATGCGAGCGTCATTTCGCGGCTGAAGCCGCTCCTACAGGGGCCTCCGGGTGAGGCTGTCCACCCGGTTGCCCTCGGCGTCCAGCAGCTCGACGACCAGGGGCATCTTGCCCAGGGCGTGGGTGGCGCAGGACAGGCAGGGGTCGAAGGCGCGGATGGCCACCTCGATGTGGTTGAGCAGGCCTTCGGTGAGCTTGCGCCCGTCCAGGTAGCGCTTGGCCACTTGGCGGATGGACTCGTTCATGGACTGGTTGTTGTGGGTGGTGGACACGATCAGGTTGGCGCGCACGATGACGTCGTCCTCGTCCACCCGGTAATGGTGGATGAGGGTTCCGCGCGGCGCCTCGATGACACCCACGCCCCGTTCCCGGCGCTCGCCCGTGACCGTCAGCTCGTCGCCCTGGAGGTCGTCGTCGTGGAGCAGCTCCTTGATCACCTCGGCGGCGTGGAGCATCTCGATCATGCGCGCCCAGTGGGTGCCCAGGGTCGCACCGGCGGCGGCGCCCTCCTGATAGGCGAGGAAGGTGCGGCGCTCGTGGTCGGCGAAGGGGGTGGGGATGAAGTCGCACTGGGTCACCCGGGTGAGCGGCCCCACCCGGTACCAGCCCGCTTCCGGTCCCAGGGAACGGATGAAGGGGAACTTCATGTAGGACCAGGGCTTCACCTCCTCGAACACGTAGTCCCAGTAGCGGTCGTAGTCCACGTGGTCGAAGATGGTCTTGCCGTCCGCATTCCGGGCGCGCAGGCCGCCGTGGTAGAGGTCCATGGCCCCGTCGGCGCGGATGAGGCCCAGGGTGTTGGCCCGGAAGCTGCCGAACTCCCGGTACAGGTCCAGGTTCTTTTCGAACAGCTGACGGGCCAGGTCCACCGCCTCGCGGCTCCAGCCGATGATCTGGTAGATGTCCTTGAGCAGATAGTCGCGCTCATCGGCGCTCAGGTTCTTGTTCACCCCGCCGGGGACGGCGCCGGTGCCGTGCACCCTTTTTCCCGCCGTGAGGCGGATCACCTCCTGGCCGTATTTGCGCAGCAGCACGCCCTGCCTGGCCACCTCGGGATAGGCGGCGGCCACGCCCACGATGTTGCGCCGGGCCACGTCGGAATCGAAGCCGAACAGTAGGTCCGGCGAGGCCAGGTGGAAGAAGTGCAAGGCGTGGGACTGGAGGATCTGGCCGTAGTGCATGAGCCGGCGCATCTTCTCGGCGGTGGGGGTGAGCTCGTCGGCGCCCACGATCTGGTCCAGGGCCTTGGATGCGGCCAGGTGGTGGGACACGGGACAGATGCCGCACAGGCGCTGGACCATGACCGGGATCTCCCAGTAGGGCCTGCCCTGGACGAACTTCTCGAAACCCCGGAACTCCACGATGTGCAGGCGCACCTGCTGGACGTGGTCGTTCTCGTCCATGAGCAGGGTGACCTTGCCGTGACCCTCCACCCTGGAGACGGGCTCGATGGCCACCCGGCGCAGGTTCTCGGGGTGGGCGGCGGTTTCCAGTTCGAAGCTCATGTTGGTGCTCAGTCGTAATAGATCAGGCCGTGCCCCAGCTTGGGCGTGCGGCCGGCGATCAGGTCGGTGAGGAACTTCCAGATGGCGTCCGCGGGGGGCGGGCAGCCGGGGATGAAGTAATCCACCTTCACCACCTCCTGGATGGGATGGACCTTGTCCAGAGGCAGGGGCAGCTCCGGGTCGTTGGGGATCATGCCGTGCTCCAGGCTGGGCTCGGTGACGTAGACCTCCTGCAGGCAGTCCGCCAGGTCCAGGTGGTTGCGCTGGGCGGGCAGGCCGCCTGTCACCGCGCAGGCGCCGATGGCGACCAGGATCTTGCAGTTGTTGCGGAACTCGCGCAGGACGTGGACGTTCTCCGCGTTGCAGATGCCCCCCTCCACGATGCCGATGTCGCAGGGGCCGCAGTGCTTGATGTCGGTGAGGGGGGTGCGGTCGAATTCCACCAGGGGCAGCAGGTCGAACAGGCGCTCGTCGATGTCCAGGAAGGACATGTGGCAGCCGAAGCAACCCGCCAGGGAGGTGGTGGCGATGCGCAGTTTCCGCGTGGGTTCGGCAGGTGCGTTCATTTGTTGTCCGCCACTTCGCAGGCCGCGCAATGCCCCGACGGCGCGGCCTTGGGCTCCCGGGGCGCGTCATCCAGGGCCTGGGCGCTGATGGGCCGTTCGTCGTAGTGACGATGGCCGATGGGCACGGCGAAGCCTACCCGCTTCTTCAGGATCACGCCCACCGGGCAGACCTCCACGGCCTTGTCGGTGAGGTCGACATCGGTGTCCTCCAGGCGTCCGGACTCCGAGTTGACGATCAGGTGCTTGTCGATGCCCCGGCCCGAGAGGGAGAACACGCACTTGCCGTCCACCTCGCAGGAGGCCCGCACGCACAGCTCGCACAGGATGCAGCGGTTGAAGTCCAGCAGAATGTCGGGGTGGGAGGCGTCCACCGGCCGGTCCGGAAACATGTATCGGAAGCCTGCGGTCATGACGCCCAGGTCGTAGCCCAGGGCCTGCAGGGTGCAGTTGCCGCTCTTCTCGCAGGAGGGGCAGAAATGATTGCCCTCGGCGAACAGCATCTGCACCAGGGTGCGGCGCAGGCCGTTCATCTCCTCGGTTTCGCTCTCCACCTGCATACCGGCCTGGGCGGGCAGGGTGCAGGAGGCGGCGGGCCGGCCGTTGGCCTTCACCGTGCAGACCTTGCAGCTGCCGTGGGGCTTGAACTCCGGGTGGTAGCACAGGTGGGGGATGTAGTGCCCTGCGGTCAGGGCCGCCTGGATCACGGTCTGGCCGGGCCGGAAGGGGATCTCCTCGCCGTCCAGCAGGAAGGTGTTGGTTTCGTTCATGTGGACTCCTCCGCGCTCAGGTGGGCGCCCGCGTCGTCCCGGCCGGTGAGGCGCCGGGCCGTGGCCAGGGCCCCGTCCAGGTCGAAGGCCGGCTCGAACTCCAGGGACATGAGCCGCTTCTCGTAGGTGGGGCGGAAGCGCTTCAGGGTGTCCAGGGTGGGGTTGCAGGCGGTGTGGCCCAGGCCGCAGTGGGCGCTCATGTGCAGCACCTGGTCCAGCTGTTCCACTTCCATGAGGTCGCGCTGGGTGCCGTGGCCGTCCGCGATCTTGTCCATGGTGCCCACGAGCATGGAGGTGCCCACCCGGCAGGGGGTGCAGAAGCCGCAGGACTCGTGGGCGAAGAAGTGCACGAAGTTGCGCGCCACCTCGAACATGTCCCGGCTCTCGTCGAAGACCATGAAGGCGCCTGCGGTGGGCAGGTCCTCGAAGGCGATCCTGCGGTCGAATTCGGAGGCGTCGATGCACACCCCCGAGGGGCCGCTGATCTGCACCGCCTGGACGTTGGCCGCGCCGCAGTCCTCCAGCACCTGGCGCACCGGGGTGCCGAAGGGATATTCGTAGATGCCGGGCCGGGTGCAGTCCCCCGAGACGGAGAGCACCGTGGTGCCAGCCGACTT
>JBJKSP010000055.1:0-4201 GCA_046703865.1 Thiobacillaceae bacterium | reverse complement strand
GTGGCTGTAAGGCTTCACATAGACCCAACGGAACTTGCTGGGGCGGGACAGATAGAGCATCCCCGTGCTGTCCTGGATCTGGCGACCGGTACGGTCGACCACCGTCTGGGAGAATCGGGCGCTCAGGGTCTGGGTCTGGCGGATGAAGTCCTGCAACTGGCCCTGAGGGTCCGCAAATGCATAAAAAGGATTAAGTAATAAACATAATAATATGTATTTAATAATTTTATTCATGTCTTGGACCCAGGACTTCGCGGTTTCCGTTGCTTTGCATGGGGGAGACGAGACCGGCCCGCTCCATGGCCTCGATCATCCGGGCGGCGCGATTGTAACCAATGCGCAGATGGCGCTGTACGGCCGAGATGGATGCCCGCCGCGTCTTCAGTACCAAGGCGACGGCCTCGTCGTATAGAGCGTCCGACTCGGCGTCGGTTCCTCCGCCGTCTGCGCCTTCCTCGTCACTCTCGTCCTGCAGTACCGCCTCCTCGTACTGGGGCGGACCCAGTTCCTTCAGCCACCTGGTGACCCGATGAACCTCGTCGTCGGACACGAAGGCGCCGTGTACCCGTGTGGGCAGGCCGTGACCCGGGGGCAGGAACAGCATGTCCCCCTGGCCCAGCAAGGACTCGGCCCCTTGCTGGTCCAAGATGGTACGGGAATCGATTCGGCTGGCCACCTGGAAGGCGACCCGGGTGGGGATGTTGGCCTTTATCAGCCCCGTGATGACGTCCACGGAGGGACGCTGGGTGGCCAGGACCAGATGGATACCGGCGGCCCGAGCCTTTTGGGCCAGGCGTGCGATGAGCTCCTCCACCTTCTTGCCAGCCACCATCATGAGATCGGCCAGTTCGTCGATGAGGACCACGATGTAGGGCAGGGTGCTGAGGCGTTCCGGGTTCTCCGGGGTCAGGGAGAACGGATGGGCGATGGGCTTTCCTGATTTACGGGCATCCTTGACCTTCTGGTTGAAACCGGTGATGTTGCGCACGCCCAGCGCCGACATGAGCTTGTAGCGCTTGTCCATCTCGGATACGCACCAGTTCAGCGCCGCAGCGGCCAGCTTCATGTCCGTCACCACCGGCGCGAGCAGGTGGGGGATACCTTCGTAGGCGGACAGCTCCAGCATCTTGGGGTCCACCATGATGAGGCGGACGTTGTTGGGACTGGACTTGTATATCAGGGACAGGATCATGGCGTTGATGGCCACCGACTTGCCCGAGCCGGTGGCTCCCGCCACCAGCAGGTGGGGCATGCGCGCCAGGTCCGCCACCACCGGATTGCCGCTGATGTCCTTGCCCAGGGCCAGGGTCAGGGGCGAGGACATGTCGTTGTAGACCTTCGCCCCGAGGATCTCCGAGAGCCGCACCACCTGGCGCTGGGCGTTGGGAAGCTCCAGGCCCATGCAGCTCTTGCCGCGGTTCGTTTCCACGACCGGGTTGCTCAGTACCGAAAGGGACCTGGCCAGATCCTTGGCCAGATTGGTGATCTGGCTGCCCTTGACACCTGAGGCGGGCTCGACTTCGTAGCGGGTGATAACCGGGCCGGGATAGGCCGCCAGGACGCGGACCTCCACGCCGAACTCTCCCAACTTCCGCTCGATCAGGCGGGAGGTAGCCTCCAGGGACTGGTCGTCGACCTGGGTGGTGGCTTTGGCCGGTTCATCCAACAGGCGCAGGGGCGGCAACTGGGCGTCGGGAAGCTCCCTGAACAAGCTGGCCTGCTTCTCCAACTCGGCCCTGTCGGACTGGGGGATCTCCGCGGCAGGCGGCTCGATGCGGATGGGCGAAGCCTTCTTGAATTTGGCCATTTCCTTCTGAACCGCCGCTTCCCGCAACTGTAAGGCCTCCTGACCGGCCCTGCGGTCCCGATAGGCTTGCCAGGACTCGATGGACTTGATGGCCAGGCGTTCCAGGAGGGCCCCCAGGCGTTCGCTCAACATGATCCAGGAAAGGCCCGTAAACAGGCTCAGTCCCACGCACCAGGCGACGATGAACAGCACCGTGGCGCCGTCCACGCCGAGACCGTTGCGGACCAGATGGGCCAGTCCCCTGCCGAAGGCCCCGCCGGGGGCCAGCGGCAGGTGAAACCGATGATCGTAGAAGCGCAGGGACTCCAGGGCGCTGCTGGCGAGCAGAAACAACAGGAATCCGCCCAGGGTGACACCCAAGCCGTGGTGGTATTCGCTCTCCGGGTTGCCGATGCGGCGATAACCCCACCAGACGAAATAAAGGGCCAGCCCGATCAGGAAATAGGCCGAAATGCCGAAGAGGTACAGCAGGAGGTCGGCCAGCCATGCGCCGAAATATCCGCCGGCGTTGTGGACGGCGCTCCCGTCGCCGGTATTGGACCATCCCGGATCGGCAGGTGAATAGCTGACCAGGACCATGGCCAGATAGATGGCTGCGGCCACCGCCATCATCCACCATGCCTCCCTGAGCAGGGCCGCCACGCGCGGCGCCAGAGGCTTGCGGGCGGGCTTGGCGAAGGCACGACGTCTGGACTTGGCGAGCATGTGCCAACTATAAGGTAAAGCGTAGTCGCTGAGAAATTGCACTGCGGGTCAGGGGCATCAAGCCGACCTGGGCAGAACTGAGCGGGAACTCAGTCCTGAACTGCGGGGAGATCGTCCGGGGTCAGCCCCTTCTCTTTCTCGCCTTGGCCAACCGGTCCACGAACCACCGAACTTCCCCGTCGAACTCTTCGCGGCATTTCTCCGGAACGGACTGCCCGTGAACCCTGGGCTCGGGCAGGGCCTTCTGGGCATTTCGCAACCAGCGTATGGCGGGAAGATAAGGGATTTTCATAATTATGGTTTTAGCCCATTCCTGGCTGGAACATGTCCCCGCCTCTTGCTCCGGCTTTGTTGATACTCCGTGATCCAGAGCGCCGGCTAGGCCGGTTGCAGGGCCTCGTCGAACACCAGCCGTATTTCATCCGCATCGTCCACATCCACGGTGACATTCCCGCCCTGGGCGAGACGGCCGAACAGGAGTTCGTCGGCTAAGGCCTTGCGGATGGTGTCTTGGATCAGCCGAGCCATCGGCCTGGCCCCCATGAGGGGGTCGAAGCCCTGCTTGGCCAGATGCTTGCGCAGGGCGTCCGTAAAATGAGTTTCCACCTTCCTGGCCTCAAGCTGGTCTTCCAGTTGCATCAGGAACTTGTCCACCACCTTCAGGATGATCTCTTCGTCCAAGGGGGCGAAGGAGATGGTGGCATCCAGTCGGTTGCGGAACTCGGGCGAAAACAGGCGCTTGATTTCGGCCATCTCATCGCCCTTCTTGTCCGACAGGGTGAAGCCGATACCGGTCTTGTTCAGGGTTTCGGCCCCCGCATTGGTGGTCATGACGATGACCACATTGCGGAAATCCGCCTTGCGTCCGTTGTTGTCGGTCAAGGTGCCGTGGTCCATGACTTGGAGCAGGACGTTGAAGATGTCCGGATGGGCCTTCTCGATCTCATCCAGGAGCAGGACGGCATAGGGGTTCTTGGTGATGGCCTCGGTCAGCAGTCCGCCCTGTTCGAAACCGACATAGCCGGGCGGCGCACCGATCAGCCTGGATACGGCGTGGCGTTCCATGTACTCGGACATGTCGAAGCGGATCAGTTCCACGCCCAGGGTATACGCGAGCTGGCGCGCCACCTCGGTCTTGCCCACGCCGGTGGGGCCGGAGAACAGAAAGGAGCCGATGGGTTTCTGTGGATTGCCTAGGCCCGAGCGGGACATCTTGATGGCGCTGGTCAGGGCATCGATGGCCCTGTCCTGGCCGAACACCACGGCCTTGAGGTCCCGGTCCAGGTTCCTGAGGGCGTTGCGTTCGTCTGACGCAACGGTCTTGGCAGGGATGCGGGCGATCTTGGCGATGATGTCCTCGATCTCCTTGTTGGTGATGACCTTCTTTTGCTTGGACTTGGGTTGGATGCGCTGGGCGGCACCCGCCTCGTCGATCACGTCGATTGCCTTGTCGGGCAGATGACGATCGTTGATGAATCGGGCCGACAGTTCCGCCGCCGTGGACAGGGCCGCGTTGGTGTACCTCACACTGTGATGGGCCTCGAAGCGGGACTTGAGCCCCCGCAGGATGGCCACGGTTTCAACGATGCTCGGTTCAAGCACATCAATCTTTTGAAAGCGACGGGAGAGGGCATGGTCTTTTTCGAAAACCCCCCGAAATTCATTGTAGGTGGTGGCTCCAATGCAGCG
>JBJKSP010000054.1:0-18634 GCA_046703865.1 Thiobacillaceae bacterium | reverse complement strand
CCCATCGTCGACAAACCCTTGATCCAGTACGCTGTGGATGATGGGGTGGGGGCCGGGATCACGGACCTGATCTTCATCAACGGCCGCAGCAAGCGGGCCATCCCCGACCACTTCGACAAGGCCTACGAGCTGGAGGCGGAGCTCAAGGCCCGCGGCAGATCCGACCTGCTGGGAATGGTCCAGAATATCGTGCCGCCCCATGTGAACTGCATCTACATCCGGCAGACGGAGGCGTTGGGCTTGGGGCATGCCGTGCTCTGTGCCGAGCCCGCAGTCAACAACGAGCCCTTCGTGGTGATCCTGGCCGACGACCTGATCGATGCCTCGCCCGGCGTGGCCCGGCAAATGGTGGATGCGTATGGCTACTACTGTTGCTCCATGGTGGGAGTCCAAGAGGTCCCGGCCCAGGACGTGGACCAGTACGGCATCGTGGCCAGCCAGCCGACGGCGGAACGCATGCACCGGATCACGGCCATGGTGGAAAAACCCAAGCCCGGTACCGCACCCTCCACGCTGGGCGTGGTGGGGCGCTATGTGTTCACACCCCGGATCTTTCATCACCTCAAACGCATCGAAAGGGGGGCGGGAGGCGAGTTGCAGCTGACGGACGCCATCGCCGGTCTGCTCTCCGAGCAACAGGTCCTGGCCTATGAATACGAGGGGAAGCGCTACGATTGCGGCTCCAAGCTGGGCTATCTCAAGGCCGTCGTGGAACACGCGGTCAAACACCCCGAGGTGGCGCAGGAGTTTGCCGCCTACCTCAGCCGGCGCGCCTGTGCGGCGACGTAGGCCCTGTAAAGGGATTGGGCATTGACACGGGTGAAGCGCAGGGGTGATCTTTAGCTCTTTTAGGGAAGTGCCGATAACGATAGCGGCGCGGATAGAATGAACCGGGGCCTGTGAGGCCATCCGATCAGGACCTGGATACCGGCTGAAAGGCGGATTGCCGGTTGAAAAGCCGATGAGTGGAGAAATAAACAGAATGAAGCGTGTCACCAAGGCGGTCTTTCCCGCAGCCGGCATGGGTACCCGTTTCCTGCCGGCCACCAAGGCCAATCCCAAGGAAATGCTCCCCATCGTGGACAAACCTTTGATCCAGTATGCGGCAGAGGAGGCGATGGCCGCCGGCATCACGGATCTCATCTTCATCATCGGCCGGACCAAAAGGGCCATCGCCGACCACTTCGACAAGGCCTACGAGCTGGAGATGGAACTGGAGATGCGGGGCAAGACCCCGGCACTGGAACAACTGCGGGCCATGTTGCCATCCGACGTGAACTGCATCTACATCCGTCAGGCCGAGGCGCTGGGCCTGGGGCACGCCGTGCTGTGCGCAGAGCCGGCGGTCAACAACGAGCCCTTCGTGGTGATCCTGGCCGACGACCTGATCGACGCCCAGCCCGGCGTGACCAAGCAGATGTGCGATCTGTACGACTATTACCAGTGCTCCCTGGTCGGGGTGCAAAACGTGACCCGGGAGGATACGGCGTCCTACGGCATCGTCGCTGGAGAGCCATTGACGGAGCGTATCTCCCGGGTGACGCGCCTCGTGGAAAAACCCGAGCCGGCCAGGGCGCCGTCCACATTGGGGGTCGTCGGGCGCTATGTGCTGACGCCCCGGATCTTTCACCATCTGAGGAACATCGATAGGGGGACCGGCGGTGAATTGCAGCTCACCGACGCGATCCAGGCGTTGCTCCAGGAGCAACAGGTCCTGGCCTACGAGTTTGAGGGCATGCGTTACGACTGTGGAGACAAGCTCGGTTACCTGGAGGCGACGGTGGAGTACGCCCTGAAACATCCTGAGGTGGCGGAGGAATTCGCCGCCTATCTGGCAGAGCGCTTCTGCGTCCCCGGCTTGACCAAACGCGATCTGGCCTAGCCCACGTTCAGCAACCGGCGGGCTTGGCGGATCAGCTCGCTGGCCGTCAGGCCCACCGGGCCTTGCCCGGCCGCCACGGCGGCATCACCTGCAGCGCCGTGGATGACCACGCCCAGGCAGGCGGCCTGGATCGGCGTCAATCCCTGGACCAGCAGGGCCGCGATCATGCCCGAGAGGACATCCCCCATGCCCGGCGCGGCCATGCCCGGATTGCCTGTCAAGTTGCGCCAAATCTCGCCATCCGGGCTGGAGATCAGAGTCCCGGCCCCCTTGAGAACGACCACGCAGCGATAGCGCTCGACCAGCGCTCGCACTGCACCCGGCCGGTCCGCCTGGACCTCGTCAGTGCCGATGCCCAGCAGCCTGCCCGCCTCTCCCGGATGGGGGGTGAGGAGGGTGGGGGCGGGACGCCCACTGACGCTGGACTGCAAGTCCGCATCCAGGGATAGGAGGTTGAGTCCGTCCGCATCGATGAGCAAGGGGAAGGGGGCGTCTATGGCTTCCCCTAGGTGTTTCCGAGCCGGGTCCCCCGTGCCCATGCCCGGGCCAACCACCATGCAATCGGGTGCACGGGAAGGGATGATGCGTTCAGAGCGGGTGACCATCAGCTCGGGTGTCAGGGGGTCGAGGGCGATGCGTTCGTCTATCAGCCCCACATAGACCCGTCCCGCTCCCAGATGAAGGGCGGCCCTGCCGGCGAGGAGGGCGGCACCGGCCATGCCCGGGGCGCCGCCGATGATGCCGACCTTGCCGAAATCCCCCTTGTGGCTGTCCACCGGCCGGTGTGGCAGCCAGGCCAGGCATTCTTTCAGTTCCAGGACCGGGATGGGTGTCTTCATGCCTTGCTCCATGGAGAAACCTAAAATTCTCTGATTGGTCTATAAATGTCTATACATCATGATCGGAGGAGGATGACATCATGAAGTATCAGTTCAGTCCGACGAAATTACCCCTGAATGCTGCCGGTGAGCCGGTATTGGCCTGCGACATGGACGATCTGTGCGTTGAGGTCGACTGCGAAGACATGATGGATGAAATCCAGTCCACCTTGTCGGATAATCTGGAGGCGCCGGATTACGTTGCGCATTATTGTGGCCTGGGTTATCTGGCCAGATTGCAGGCGCTGAGGGACGGGGAGGAGATGGAATAGCGTCCTCCAAGCGCTCCGTCGGGCCGGCCGAAGCCGGCTTTTTTGTTGCTAATCAAATGGATGAAACCCAGAACTCCAGCGTGGTGATCGTCGACGGCGACCGGCTTATGCGCATGCTGCTCAAGACCATCCTCAGGGAGGATGGCTACAAGGTCCTGGGCGAGGCCGCCAGCGGCAATGCGGCCTTGAACATGTGCGAACGCACCCGGCCGACCCTGGTGTGCCTCGACGTCAACACCCCCGGCCTTTCGGGGATCGAGGTGCTCAAGAGCCTACGCCAGCGGCTGCCCGACACCACGGTGGTGGTGATCACCGGAGACGCCACCATGTCCACCGTGCGGGAGGCGGTGAGCTATGGCGCCGCGGGCTATATCATCAAGCCCTTCAAGCCTGCGCACGTCAGTTCGGCCTTGCGCACGGCCCTCAAAAATTCGGCGCCAGGGACCTTCGGGTAAAATCCGGCTGCCAATCACCGCCGGATTGCCCCATGCCCAACCTGATCTTGTTAAGGGGCGGCAGCGCCCTGTCCGAATTTCGAATCGCAAAGCTTTTGGACAAGCTGGGTGCCCTGGGTATCACCAGGGTCAAGGCGCGATATCTCTTTTTCGTCGAGCTCGGCGACCGGCTCGGCTCGGGGGACACAGCCTTCCTGGAGACATTGCTCCACGCCAGGGTCCACCGGCCCTCGGCCCGTTCTCTTCTGGTCATCCCGCGCCTGGGTACGGTGTCGCCCTGGTCCTCCAAGGCCACGGATATCGCCCACAACTGCGGGCTGGGGGCGGTGACCCGCATCGAACGCGGGGTGGTCTATCGCCTTCTGAATAAGCGCGGGCGTCAGGTGTCGTCAGAAAAGCTCGCGAAGGCGTTGCCCCACCTGCATGACCGGATGACGGAAAACGTCCTGTTCGACGAGGGCGAGGCCGTTCGTCTGTTCCATCACGTTCCGCCCAGACCTTTGGCGACGGTGGATATCCGCAAGGGGGGACGCCTGGCACTGGAACAGGCCAATGCCGAGTGGGGCCTGGCCCTGTCGCCGGACGAGGTGGATTACCTGCTGGAGAATTTCAGGCGGATGAAGCGCAACCCCACGGACGTGGAGCTGATGATGTTCGCCCAGGCCAATTCGGAGCACTGTCGCCACAAGATCTTCAACGCCTCCTGGGTGGTCGACGGGGAGAAGAAAAACGACAGCCTGTTCGGCATGATCCGGCACACCCACCAGCTACGTCCCCAGGGCACCCTGTCCGCCTACTCGGACAACGCCGCGGTCATCCAGGGCGCCGCCGTCGAACGCCTTTATCCGGGTCCGGATGGCGTCTACCGCATGCACCGGGAATCCACCCACATCCTCATGAAGGTGGAGACCCACAACCATCCCACTGCAATCTCCCCGTTCCCGGGGGCCGCCACGGGCTCCGGGGGGGAGATCCGCGACGAGGGGGCCACGGGTCGTGGGGCCAAGCCCAAGGCAGGCCTGACCGGCTTCACCGTGTCCAACCTGCGCATACCCGACTGGGCTCAACCCTGGGAGGTGGATTACGGCAAGCCGGACCGCATCGTCTCGGCGCTGCAGATCATGATCGAGGGGCCCATCGGCGCGGCCGCATTCAACAACGAGTTCGGCCGTCCCAACCTGGCCGGCTATTTCCGCAGCTTCGATATGCAGACGCCGGACGGCCGGGTGCGCGGCTATCACAAACCCATCATGCTGGCGGGCGGGGTGGGCGACATCCGGGAGGGCCATGTCCACAAGAAGGCGTTCAAGCCCGGTACCCTGCTCATCCAGCTGGGCGGGCCGGGGCTGCTCATCGGCATGGGCGGCGGGGCAGCTTCCAGCATGGGTGCGGGAACCAACGTAGAGGCCCTGGACTTCGACTCGGTGCAGCGGGGCAACCCGGAGATCCAGCGCCGGGCCCAGGAGGTGATCGACCGCTGCTGGCAGCTGGGGGACGCGAATCCCATCCTGTCCGTGCACGACGTGGGCGCGGGCGGGTTGTCCAACGCCATGCCGGAACTGGCCCACAGCGCGGGCCTGGGCGCCCGGTTCGAGCTGCGGGACGTGCCCAGCCTGGAGCCGGGTATGTCGCCGCGGGAGATCTGGTGCAACGAGGCCCAGGAACGCTACGTCCTGGCCATCGCACCGGCGGACCAGGAGCGGTTCGCCGACATCTGCGCTCGGGAGCGCTGCCCCTACGCCGTAGTAGGCGAGGCGGCCGGTGATGGCCAACTGGTGGTCACCGACCGGCACTTCGAGAGCCGCCCCGTGGACATGCCCATGGAGGTGTTGCTGGGCAAGCCCCCGCGCATGACCCGCGATGTCAAGCACGTCGAACCCAGGCTCCGGCGCTTCTCCGCGAAGGGTTTGGACCTGAAGGAGGCCTGCTACCGGGTCCTGCGTCACCCCGCCGCGGCGGGCAAGGGCTTCCTCATCACCATCGGAGACCGTACGGTGGGCGGGTTCACGGCCAGGGACCAGATGGTGGGCCCCTGGCAGGTGCCCGTGGCGGACTGCGCCGTCGCCACCCTGGGTTATGAAACCTGCCAGGGCGAGGCCATGGCCATGGGCGAACGCTCGCCGCTGGCCCTCATCGATCCCGCGGCTTCGGGCCGCATGGCCGTGGCCGAGGCGGTGATGAACCTGGCGGCCGCGGCGGTGGACGAGATTTCCGATATCCGGCTGTCCGCCAACTGGATGGCGGCGGCGGGTGAGCCGGGCGAGGACGCCGCCCTGTTCGACACGGTGGAGGCCGTGGCCAAGGGGCTCTGCCCCCAACTGGGCATCAGCATCCCGGTGGGCAAGGACTCCATGTCCATGCGTACCGGCTGGGAAGAGAGCGGTGCGGAGAAATCGGTGGTGGCGCCGTTGTCCCTGATTGTGTCCGCCTTCGCCCCCACCCCCGATGCCCGGCGTACCCTGACCCCCCAGTTGCGCACCGATTGCGGTAAGACCGACCTGATCCTCATCGATCTGGGCGAGGGCCACAACCGCCTGGGCGGCTCCATCCTTGCCCAGGTCTATGGCGAACTGGGCGACGTCTGTCCCGACCTGGACGTGCCGGAACGGCTCAAGGCCTTTTTCGGGATGATCCAGCGCCTGAACCGGGAGGGCCGGATTCTGGCCTACCACGACCGCGCCGACGGCGGCCTGTTCGCCACTCTGTGCGAGATGGCCTTTGCCGGGCGGACCGGTGTGGACATCGATGTGGACGAGTTGCGCTACCACCGCCTCCAGCACGACATCATGGAAGACGTGCCGGACGCACCGGATCCCCATGAACCCTATACCGAGCGCCTGTTCGGCATCCTGTTCAACGAGGAGGTCGGGGCGGTGCTTCAGGTGCGCCAGGCCGACACCAAGGCGGTCATGGACGCCTTCATCGATGGGGGGTTGCGGGACGAATTTTTCGTCGTGGCCGGCCTGAACGGGAAGGACCGCATCAGGATATTGAGGGAAGGCAGGCCGGTGTTCGACGAGGCCCGTGCCGACCTGCATGCCGCCTGGAGTGAAACCAGCTACCGGATTCAGCGCCTGCGGGACAACCCCGACTGCGCCGACCACGAATTCAAGGGTCTGAGCAAGGAGAAGAACCCGGGTCTGCACGCCCGGCTCGGTTTCGACCCGGATCAGGATGTGGCCGCGCCTTATGTGAAGCGTCGCAAGGCCAAGCCCAAGGTGGCGATCCTGCGGGAGCAGGGGGTGAACGGCCAGCAGGAAATGGCCGCCGCCTATCACCGCGCCGGCTTCGCCGCAGTGGACGTGCATATGAGTGACATCCTGGCAGGGCGGGTCGGATTGAAGGCCTTCAAGGGCCTGGCCGCATGCGGGGGGTTTTCCTACGGGGACGTGCTGGGGGCCGGCGGCGGATGGGCCGCCTCCATCCTGCACAACCCGCGGGCCAAGGACGAGTTCGAGGCCTTCTTCCGGCGCACGGACACGTTTGCCTTGGGGGTGTGCAACGGTTGCCAGATGATGAGCCGACTCAAGGCCATCATCCCCGGTGCGGAGGACTGGCCCGCCTTCGAGCGCAACCTCTCGGAGCAGTTCGAGGCCCGGCTGGTCATGGTGGAGGTGATGGATTCGCCTTCCATCCTGCTGGAGGGGATGGAAGGAAGCCGGATGCCCATCGCCGTGGCCCACGGGGAGGGGCGCGCGGTGTTCGAAACCGCGCCCCGCCGCAAACGCGCCGAGGTTTGCCTGCGCTATGTGGACAACCGGGGCCGCAAGACCGAGACCTATCCCTACAACCCCAACGGCTCGCCCAAGGGCATCACCGGCCTGACCACGCCGGACGGCCGCTTCACCATCATGATGCCGCACCCGGAACGGCTGTTCCGGGCCGTGCAGCACTCCTGGCGGCCGGACGTGTGGAAGGAGGACGGCCCCTGGGTGCGCCTGTTCCGCAATGCCCGGAAATGGGTGGGCTAGTGGACGATCACGACAAAGGGCAGAAACCACAAAGGGAAGGGATAGTGGATCTCTATGGGCAGAACGGCGCTGGGCTTGCTCGGAACCCCTTCCCCATCGTAGGCCACCACCCGCGCGAAGTACATGCCCGTTGCGGGCATGTTCAGCAGGATTTTCTGGGCTTGGGTTTTGTGCTGGCCGACCAGGTTGTGGAAGTCCCTGTCGGTCGCCAAATCGACGCGGTAACTCGCGGCCTGTCCAGTCCAGGAGATCGCCAGGTGCCAGTTCTCGGCCCTCGCCTGGAGGTGGGCCGGTGCGGGTGGAGAAGGCGCATAGTGCAGATCGAGGCTTGCAGACCAGGGACTGCTCACCTCATCGGCCCCGATGGCGGCGACACGGCAAAAGTAATGGCCTGGCGCCTTGGCGACGAAGCGGTACTGGGTATCCGCCAGGGTAGTGTCCAGAATCGGGTTGTGGAAATCCTCGCCGGTGGCCACCTGCAACCGGTAGGCCCGTGCCCCGTCGGACGCCTGCCACGCGATGGGGATTTCCGGCGTCAGGAGTCGGTCGGCGTGAGGGATTTGGGCCAACACCGGTACGGCGGGCGGCAGCACCACCGGTGCGGTCTGACTCCAGGCCCCTTCCAGCCCGCCCTTTTCCACGCCCCGCACCCGCCACCAGTACTTGCCCGGCGCGAGGGCCAGGCTCGCGGAGGGGGCCTGGGTTTCAAGAGATTGCTGGGGATGGGTCAGTTCGGCCGTGTTACCCACCTGGATCTGGTAGTGGTCCGCGCCCGCCACCGGGTTCCAGGCAAAACTGGCGTGTCCGTCGCCCACGCTGCCGGTGGGGGTCGGTGCGGCGGGCGGTGGCTGCACGACGAAGCTGCTGACCACACTCCAACCGTGGGGCATGCCTTTGTCGTCCAGACTGGCGAGGCGCCAGTAGTAGCGGGCCGGCGCCAGGGTTTCCTGATGCTGGAGGACAGGCCCCAGCCGGCGTTCGATCACGCCGGCGCCGAAGTCTTCCCGGGTCGAGATCTGCAGCAGGTAGCCCTGGGCCTCGGGCGCGGCGGCCCAGGTCAGCGTGACCTGGGGGGTCAGTTCGCGCTCGCCTGCCTGAGGCGAAGTAGGCACGGGCGGGATGGGGCGTGCATCCAGAGTGAAGGGGTGATCCAGGTTGAGGCCTTCCATGCCGTTGGCGTCCACCCGGCGCAATCTCAGAAAATAATCTCCGTCGGGCAGGTCAGTCTCCCAATGGGCCTCCGGCTGCCGGAACAGGCCGTCCAGGACGATGTCCTGAAAGGCGGTATCGGTGGCGACCTGGGCACGCCAGGCGAAGGCCGGGGTGGCGGGGGTCCAGGTGAAGCGCAGGGGCAGGCTGAGCACCCGTGCGGGCAAGCCCTGGACTTGGGGTGCCGGGGGTAGGGGCCTGGGGTTCGAAGGAGGCCGTCCCTGCTCCGTGATCGTTCCGTAGCCTGCGGCCACGTCCACTTCCCGCCCCTGGGCTGATACGATCACATCGCCCCGGAGCACCTCACTGCGCAGGGTCTTGGTGTCATCGTCCATGTTGAGCCGGAAGGCCGTGCCACGCAGCCCGGCCACGGCCACCGGCGTGACTACTCTGAAGCCGCCGGCCGGGGCGACCTGCTTGCTGGCATCGGCCTCCAGCCGTCCACCCTCCAGTTTGAGCTCGGTGGAGACCATCCCGGTGACGCCATAGGCAGCCAATCGGCCGAACACCAGCTTGGAGGAGGGCGCCTGGGTCAGGGTGGAACCGTCCGCGAGCCGATAACCCACCAGGCTGTTGAAGCCGGTGATGACCGTTTCACCCCCCGTCAGCCGCTCACCCACCTTGAGCCGATGGAAAAATGCGTTCCGCGGCTTGACCCGCACGTTGCCCCGGACGCTGGTCACCGTGACCGGGGCCGGCGTGACCTTGAGCAGTTTCACGGGGATCCTGAGATGAGTGTTGACGGGGAGGTGGCGCGGGATCGGGACGTTGTTGAGGCTCTGGATCTTGGGCCAGTCCCTGGGGTTCTTGAGATAGCGCTTGCCGATGCCGATCAGGGTGTCGCCGGGATAGGTCAGATAGAGCCAATCGTCGGCCGCGGCAGACCCGATCAGGGCAAACACGCCAATCAGAAGGAGTATCCACCTGGCAGCAAGACGCATGGTGTTCCTTTCCACTTTTCCGGACGAGCCCGCATCTTGAAATATAGGCAGTGCTGGCCCCCGTTGGAACCAACAGGGAGAGGGCCATAGAAAGCCCTTTGAGCATGCCGTCGGCGAGAATGTCAGCCACGCTACGCGCCGGTCCGTATCTCTGGCATTCTCATCAGACACGGCGGTGGGGCATGCTAGAATTTCGCCCCCCTTCGACGAGCCCAGCAGGATGCCACGCGCCCTCCGCAACATCGCCATTATCGCCCACGTCGACCATGGGAAGACCACCCTGGTGGACAAGCTTCTGCAACAGTCCGGCACCTTCGCAGCCCACCAGCAGGTGACGGAGCGCGTCATGGATTCCAACGACCTGGAGCGGGAGCGGGGCATCACCATCCTGGCCAAGAACACCGCCATCGATTACCAGGGGACCCGCATCAACATCGTGGATACGCCGGGCCACGCAGACTTCGGTGGCGAGGTGGAGCGGGTGCTGGGTATGGTGGACGGTTGCCTGCTGCTGGTGGATGCGGTGGAAGGGCCCATGCCCCAGACCCGCTTCGTCACCCGCAAGGCACTTCAACACGGTCTTAAGCCCATCGTGGTGATCAACAAGGTGGATCGCCACGGCAGCCGGCCCGACTGGGTGATCAACCAGACCTTCGACCTTTTCGACAAACTGGGGGCCACCGAGGAGCAACTGGACTTTCCCGTGATTTACGCCTCCGCCCTGCTGGGTTGGGCCACTCTGGACCTGGCCCGAAGGACCGACGACATGCAGGCACTCTACGAGGCCATCCTAGAGCATGTGACCGCCCCGGAGGATTCCAGCGACCAACCCCTCCAGATGCAGATCGCCGCCCTGGACTATTCCAACTACCTGGGACGCCTGGGCGTGGGCCGCATTCGCCGTGGCCGCATGCGGCCGGGCCAGGAAGTGATGGTGATGCTGGCCGAATTCCAGGAAAAGGCCCGGGTCGGCCAGGTCCTGGGCTTCAGAGGATTGGAGCGCATCCCTGTGGAGATGGCCGAGGCCGGTGATATCGTCATCATCAGCGGGGTGGAGCACGTGGCCATCGGCGCCACCATCGCCGACGCCGAGCTGCCCGAGGCCTTGCCCATGATCACCGTGGACGAGCCCACCCTGACCATGAACTTTCAGGTCAACACCTCCCCCTTCGCCGGCCGGGAGGGCAAATACGTCACCAGCCGCAACATCCGCGAGCGCCTGAACAAGGAGCTCAACACCAACGTCGCACTACGGGTGGAGGACACCGCGGACGCCGACATCTTCAAGGTCTCCGGCCGGGGCGAGCTGCACCTGACCATCCTGCTGGAAAACATGCGCCGGGAAGGCTACGAACTGGCCGTATCCCGACCCCAGGTGGTGACCCGGGAACTGGACGGCGACAAGCAGGAGCCTTATGAACTTCTGACCGTGGACGTGGAGGAGGTCCACCAGGGGGCCGTGATGGAAGAACTGGGTCGCCGGCGGGGGGACTTGCTGGACATGGTCCCCGATGGACACGGCCGGGTGCGCCTGGAGTATCGCATCCCGGCCCGGGGGCTGATCGGATTCCAGGGCGAATTCCTCACCCTGACTCGAGGCACCGGGCTGGTGAGCCATGTCTTCGACGACTGGGGGCCCATCCGTCCCGACATGCCCGGACGGCGCAACGGCGTGCTGATTTCGGCCGAGAACGGCACGGCGGTGGCCTATGCCCTGTGGAAGCTCCAGGAACGGGGACGCATGTTCGTCAAGCCCGGCGACCCCCTCTACGAGGGCATGGTCATCGGCGTGCACAGCCGGGACAACGATCTGGTGGTAAACCCGGTCAAGACCAAGCAGCTCACCAATATCCGTGCCTCCGGGAAGGACGAGGCCATCGACCTGACACCGCCCATCGACATGTCCCTGGAGCGGGCGGTGGAATTCATCGAGGACGACGAATTGGTGGAAATCACGCCCAAATCCATCCGCATCCGCAAGCGCTACCTGAGCGAACACGAACGCAGGCGCGCACAGCGTGAGGCCGCGCACGCCTAGGGCGGATGAGACCGACGCCCTCTGTTGCTGAGGCCCACGGGAGTGTTCAAATCCATCTTCGGCAGACGCGGCGGCGTCACCCTGGACGAAAAGACCTGGAAGGAGGCACTGGGACTGCCGGTATTCGCTGGCCTGGGCGCACCAGAGTCTACTCGCCTGAAGGAACTGGCCCGACGGCTCGTCTCAGACAAGACCTACTCGGGTGCGGCCGATGCCCAGGTGGACGATGGGATGCGCACCCTCATCGCGGGCTTTGCCGTGCTGCCGATCCTGAATCTGGGCTACGAATGGTATCGCGGCTGGAAGGAGATCATCGTCTATCCTGCCCAGTTCGTGCCGGAACGCGAGGTCACCGATGTCTTCGGTGTCGTGCATCGCACGCGCCTTCCCATGAGCGGAGAGGCCTGGGCGGGCGGCCCTCTGGTCCTGTCCTGGGACGATGTGAGCCGAGCCGGCATAGGGCAGGGCCACAACGTGGTGATACACGAGTTCGCCCACAAGCTGGATATGCGCAACGGTGCAGTAGATGGCCTGCCCCCCCTGCACTCCGGTATGCGGGTGGAGGACTGGTCCCGGGCCTTGGGCATGGCCTACCGGGACTTCCGCCGCAGGGTGAACGGCCGTGAGTACACGGAGATCGATCCCTATGCGGCCCACAGCCCGGCGGAGTTCTTCGCCGTTCTCACGGAGTGTTTCTTCGAGAGGCCGGAAGCCGTAGATTTGGAGTATCCGGCGGTTTATGAACAGTTGCGGCAGTTCTATCGCCAAGACCCGCTCGCCAGATTGGAAATACGCCATGACACTGCAATACCACGATCATAAGCCCCATCTCCACGGTACCGGGGAAGAAGGGGACAAGGGCCTGATCTTCGACACCGACCTGCACCATTTCGATCGGGACGTGATTCAGGCTTCCCATCATCGACTCGTGCTGGTGGACTTCTGGGCCGACTGGTGCGGACCCTGCCATTACCTGGCACCCGTGTTGAACCGGGTGGTCCCGGGCTATGCAGGGCGGGTGTGCCTGGCCAAGGTGGAGGTGGACGAGGGTGAGAACATGAAACTCGCCGGTCGCTACGGCTGCCGTGGCTTCCCCACGGTGCTCCTGTTCCTCGACGGCCAGGAAAAGGCCCGCTTCCACAGCGCCAAGCCGGAACACTTCGTACGACAGTTCATCGATGAGCACCTCCCGACCTGAGACCTTCCATGCCTGGGCCAAGCGGGCAAGGGACATCGAACCCTTCAGGGTCATGGATGTCCTGGCCCGCGCCAGGGACCTGGAAGCGTCGGGCCGGTCCATCATCCACCTGGAGGTTGGGGAGCCGGATTTCCCCACCCCGGCGCCCATCGGGGAGGCCGGGGTCGCCGCCATCAGGGCAGGGCAGACCCACTACACGCCGGCGCTGGGACTGCCGGCCCTGAGGCAGGCCATCGCCCGATACTACGGCGAGCGCTATGACGTGGACTTGGCGGCAGGGCGTATCGCGGTGACGCCCGGGGCCTCTGGGGCCCTGTTGCTGGCCGTGGCCGCCTTGTTCAATCCGGGTGAACAGCTGCTCATGGCCGATCCGGGCTATCCCTGCAACCGCCATTTCGCACGTCTTCTGGAGGTGGAGGCGGCGGGTGTGCCGGTGGGGCCGGAGACAGGGTTCCAGCTCAGCGCAGACCTGGTGGCCAGGCATTGGGGCCCGAAAACGCGCGGCGTGCTGGTCGCCAACCCGGGCAATCCCACCGGAACGGTGATCGCCGCCCCGGAGTTGGTGGCCATCCATGAGGGTGTCAGGGCACGGGGCGGCGTTCTCATCGTGGACGAGATCTATCACGAACTGATCTATGAGTCTGATGAGCCCAGCGCGGCAGCCTTGGGCGACGACGTGATCGTGGTCGGCAGTTTTTCCAAATACTTCCTGATGACCGGCTGGCGCCTGGGCTGGCTGGTGGTGCCGGAAAACCTCATGCCCGGCATCGGACGCCTGGCCCAGAACATCTTCCTGGCGGCGCCCACCCCCGCGCAACATGCCGCCCTGGCGGCGTTCCGCAGCGATACCCGCACGATCCTGGAGGCCTGCAAGGCGGAGCTGAAGTCCAGGCGGGATTACCTGGTACCGGAGCTGAAACGCCTGGGCTTCCACCTGCCGGTGGTTCCCCAGGGGGCTTTTTACATCTATGCCGATATCGGCGGGATCGCGGAAAGCGGGGAAGACTACGCCAACAGGCTGTTGTCGGAAGCGGGGGTGGCCGTGACGCCGGGTACGGATTTCGGTCGCTGGCAAGCCGACCGCCACGTCAGGTTCGCCTACACCACCTCCCGGGACAGGATCCGTGAGGCGGTGCACAGACTGGATCACGCCTCGGCCGGGCCGGCACCGGTGTAGAGCAGCGTAGCCCCATGAAACAGTGACGGTCATTCGGTTCGGCCAAGGCCATTTTGGCCGTTCTGGGTGTGGACCGGCTGCCCTCCCCGACAAAGCCGTCCCTGCGCATGGCGGTGAGATGCGCCGTTTCAGAATCGGCAGACCATCTTCCCACGCGGCTTAACCTTTTCAGGTGGGATTCACTGGTGCCTGTGCAGTACCCGTACCGCCATTATCCAGCGAAAAAAATAAAAAAGCCGGCGCAAGGCCGGCTCTTGAGTCGGTAAGACCGAATGATTACTTGGCCGGCTCAGCAGGCGCAGCCTCGGGGGCAGGGGCCGGGGCCGGGGCCATATCTGAGGACGGGGCCGGAGCAGCCTCGGGGGCAGGGGCCGGGGCCGGGGCCGGGGCTTCAGCCGCAGGAGCGGGGGCGTTCATGTCCTGGGCAGGTTCTTGTTTCTTGCCGCAAGCGGATAGAGAAAGGGCCAGCAGGGCAGCGAGCAGGATGGAGTATTTCATGATGTTCCCTATGAGAAAGTTGATTACTCTTAACCAAATCAATCATCAGCGTGGGCATGGTGATCGACGCGGCGAATTCTAGCAAAACTTATACATAATACTAGGGGAAGGCGTAGGGGATCAATTTGATGCTATAAATATGCAATACATTGAAATATAAGCAATGTGTGTGGCCTCAGGCAAGATGCAAATAACCCGAGCGATACCACTCGTACAGCCAGGGCATGAGCGGCTCTGAGACCTCGCCCGCATCCAGTCCGCGCCGGTCCGCCAAATCGACTAAGGACCTGCGTACGAATGCTGGAGGCAGGAAAGGCTCTCCATTGATAAAGAAGCGTGTCTTAGCGAAAAGCATCCGACTGCAAGGGTCCAGCCTGATTCCCCGCTTGCCGGCCAGATCCAGAAACCGGGCCGGCGTCAGCGGCCGTTTGGGCGGGTGAAAGTAAACATTCGGCTTGGGTTCGCTGAGGTAGACGCCGAGAAATTCCTCGACGTCCTCCTTGTTCCATCGTATGGCCTTGATCACCCGGTTCAGCCTTTCCACCATCATCCCGGGCAGTTGCGCAGTATGGCGGGGCGGTTTCAGATCGGGGTCCGCGTAGCGCCCATCCAAGTCCAGTCGGTCCTGCAGGTGGGTCAGGAATGCCAGGCCGATCTCTTGGTGAGAAGGTGCCCGGAAACCCACCGACCAAGTCATGCATTCTGACAGGGCAACGCCATTGTGGGCATACCTGGGCGGGAGGTAGAGGAGATCACCGGGTTCGAGCACCCAGGACTGATCGGGCCGGAAGTGCTTGAGTATCCTCAAGGGCGATCCCTCCACCAGTTCGAGATCGTCCTGGGCACTGATCTCCCAGCGCCGTTTTCCCAGGCCCTGGATCAGGAAGACGTCGTAGGAATCGAAATGGGGGCCCACGCCTCCCCCAAGAGGGGCATAGCTCACCATCAGGTCATCCAGGCGTGCCTGGGGGACGAAAGAGAAACCGTGGAGGAGGGCGTCACCTTCGGCAAGCTGGTAATTCACACCGGAAACCAGCAGGCTCCAGCCGCGCTCTGGCAGGCGCTCCAGTCTTTCGGCGGAGAAAGGGCCGTGCTCCAGCCGCCAGCGTCCGCGATTGTTGAAAACAAGCCGGCATTCGCTGTCCTCTCCACAGGCCATTTCCGCCAGACCTTGGAGGGACAGTGCCGCGCTGATGCCGGGAACGGCCTGGCGCACCAAGAGTGCCTTCTTGTGCCAGTATTCCCGCAGGAAGGTTTCGGGCGTCAGCCCGCCCAGGAGCCGTACCGGATCAGTCGCCAAAGGCGGAATCGTGGGGCTTTTCGTCATGGGGCTCTATAATCCCTTGCATAGGTGTTTGCCAAGGAGAGAGGATGATGCTGAAAGCGGGCCAGCCCGCGCCGGGCTTCGAATTGCCCGATGCCGACATGGAGATCGTCAGGCTGTCGCACTACAAGGGCAAAAGCCATGTCGTGCTGTATTTTTACGTGCGGGATGATACGCCCGGCTGCACCACCCAGGCCATCGAGTTCAGCGATCTGGAGGACCAGTTCAGCCGTCTGGGCTGCGCCGTTCTGGGCCTTTCCCGGGATGATTGCATCCGACACGGTGAGTTCCGCGACAAACACGGCATTACCGTGCGTCTGCTGGCCGACAAGGATTGCACGGTATGCAAGCGTTACGGTGTGATGGTGAAAAGGGAGGTGGATGGCGTGATGAGGGAGTCCGTGCAGCGATCCACATTCGTGATCGACAAAGCGGGCGTGGTGCGGCACGCCTTGTACGGTGTCCAAGCCAAAGGCCATGCAGCCCAAATCCTGCAACTAATCAAGGAGCTTTGAATTGCAGATCACAAAGGATTGTGTTGTCACCTTCTCCTACAAGCTGTTCACGCTGCAGGGCGATGTCATCGAAGAGACCGAGCTGGGGCACCCTGCCGCCTACCTTCATGGGGGCTACAATGGCATCTTCCCGAGGGTCGAGACCGCCATGGAAGGGAAGGGGGTCGGGGACGAGGTGCATGTCACCCTGGAGCCCGAAGACGCCTTCGGGGACTATGACGCCGAACTGGTGCGGATGGAGCCCGCCCACCTCTTTCCCGAAGACGTGCGGGTGGGTATGCAGTTCGAAGGTGCGACGGAGGATGGGAGCCATCAGCTCATCTACACCGTCACGGACCTGGCCGAGGGCAAGGTGGTCCTGGATGGCAACCATCCCTTGGCCGGGCAGGGCCTGCGTGTCCAGTGCCGTGTGGAGGACGTGCGCCAGGCCACCAGCGAGGAGATCGCCCACGGCCACAGCCACGGCGAGGGCGGGCATGAGCATCACTGAGCCACCGGGGATTGGCCGTCGGGTAGAATTGCGCCCCTTTCGCGGCATGTACCCGACGGTATGAAGACCACATTTCTCGATTTCGAACAGCCCATCGCCGAGCTCGAGGCCAAGATCGAAGAGCTGTCCGAGGTTCAGGGCGAGGCGGCCCTGGATATCTCCGAAGAGATCGAGCGCCTGCGCAAGAAAAGCCTTACGCTTACCAAGGAAATCTACGCAAAACTCACCGCTTGGCAGATATCCCAGGTGGCCCGGCATCCCCAGCGCCCCTACACCCTGGATTACATTCAGCGCCTGACCACCGACTTCCAGGAATTGCACGGCGACCGCGCTTTTGCGGACGATCCGGCCATTGTGGGCGGGTTAGCGCGTTTTCAGGGGGAGCCGGTGGTGGTGATCGGTCACCAGAAGGGGCGCGACGTCAAGGAACGGCAGTACCGCAACTTCGGTATGCCGCGCCCCGAAGGCTACCGTAAGGCCTTGCGCCTGATGAGCATGGCAGAGCGGTTCAAGCTGCCCGTGCTGTCCTTCATCGATACCCCGGGGGCGTATCCCGGCATCGACGCGGAGGAGCGGGGCCAGTCCGAGGCGATTGCGCGCAATCTCTACGTCATGGCAGAACTCAAGACCCCCATCATCTGCACCGTGATCGGCGAGGGCGGGTCGGGCGGGGCCCTGGCCATCGGTGTGGGCGATGTGGTGATGATGCTGCAATACGCGACCTATTCGGTCATCTCGCCGGAAGGCTGCGCGTCCATCCTCTGGAAAAGCGCAGACAAGGCCTCGCTGGCGGCGGAATCGCTGGGGATCACCGCCCCCCGGCTGAAATCCCTGGGCCTCATCGACAAGGTCGTCAACGAGCCCCTGGGCGGCGCTCATCGCGACCACGATGCCATGGCTGAAAACCTCGGCAAGGCATTGGCGGAAACCCTGCGGACGGTCCGCGATCGGCCTTTGAACGCCCTGCTCAACGACCGCTACGCCCGCCTCGTGGGCTATGGCAAATACAAGGAAGCGCGCAGCGCCTGACCTTCCGGAACGGATCCGGACCTTTCTCGCCCCCTGCCTGCTGCCTGGTGCACATGTGTGCGCCGGCCTCTCCGGCGGCCTGGATTCCGTCGTCCTGATGCACGTCCTATGCGGGCTGCGGGAGGCGTTGGGTTTCAGGCTGACCGCAGTGCACGTGCATCACGGGATTTCGCCCCATGCCGATCGTTGGACCGATTTCTGCGTCAAATTCTGCCAGGGACTGGAGGTCCCGCTCCGGGTGGAAAAGGTCATCGTTCAGCCGGCCGGAATGGGTGTGGAGGCGGCCGCCCGCGAACAGCGCTATCGGGCCTTCGCCCGCCAAGAGGCGGATTTCCTCATTCTCGCCCATCACCGGGACGACCAGGCTGAGACCCTGTTATTCAATCTTCTGCGGGGTTCAGGTGTACGCGGCCTGGCAGCCATGCACGAAGAACGTCCCGTGGCCGACGGGAGATGCAGGATCCTCCGCCCCCTGTTGAGTTCCACACGCCGTGAAATCGCCGACTATGCGTCCATGCATGGATTGGCTTGGGTGGAAGACGAGAGCAACCTGGACGTTGCCCAGGCCCGCAACCACCTCAGGCACCGCGTGCTGCCCGAGATCGAGGAACGCTTCCCGGCATACAGGGCCGTTTTCGCGCGTACCGCTGGGCATATGGCCGAATCTGCCGAATTGCTGGACACGCTGGCAGAACAGGACTGGAACGACGTTCGTGCGGATAACGCCCTCTCTCTGAAGGGATTGCGTGCCTTGTCC
>JBJKSP010000053.1:0-4966 GCA_046703865.1 Thiobacillaceae bacterium | reverse complement strand
ATATCGTGGCCGCGATCAAGCCCCATCTGGGACTGTTGCTGAGCATCTGGCCGGAAACCTACAGCTATACCCTGACGGAGCTGATGTCCATGGGCGTGCCGCCGGTCGCCACCCGGGTAGGCAGCTTCGCTGCAAGGATCATAGAAGGGGAGACCGGCTATCTGGTCGAGCCCGAAGCGGAGGCGGTGATCTCTAGACTAGCGGCGCTCGATGCCGACCGAGCGGCGCTTGGCCGTGTACGGCAGAATCTGGCGACTTTGCCCAAGCGCAGCGCGACAGAGATGGTGGCCGATTACCACCGACTGCTGCCGGTGCCTCCTGGCAGCAACCGGACGGGCACGGCAGATC
The DNA here is from genome assembly GCA_046703865.1 of Thiobacillaceae bacterium. GTDB lineage: Bacteria > Pseudomonadota > Gammaproteobacteria > Burkholderiales > Thiobacillaceae > JBJKSP01. Next base: position 4,618 of record JBJKSP010000053.1, on the reverse strand, counting down.
CCTTGTTACCTGTGGACGAAGGATCCAAAGAGACGGTCGCCCAGGCGGTTGCGCTGGCCACCATGTGGAAAGACGTCAAGAGCCTGCATCTGACCCTGGACATGAAAGAGACCCGGATCCGGGAGATGTTGCGGAATCTGGCGAGACATAGGGCAGAATTGGACGGCCTGCGTGCCGAGATCGCCAAGCTGACCGGTCGATTGGATGAGCGAGAACACCAACTCGGCGAGATTCTCGCCTCCACGAGCTGGGCGGTGTCCAAACCTGTTCGCTGGCTGGGCGGCACTGCGCGCAAATTCGGGCTCCGCCGTCGCGGCGTTGCAACATTGCCCGGTTCCCCGCCGCCCGTCCCCATAGATGAGCTGCCGGCGCCTGCCACGTGGTCCCATCCCATCGACGACATGTACCGGCGCTATCGCCAGGGCATCGACGATGACATGCGGGCGGCAATCCGCACCCGTATCGAGGCCATGCCAGAAAAGCCGCTCATTTCCATCCTGGTGCCCACCTACAACACACCCGAGCCCATGCTCGTGTCTATGCTGGAGTCGGTCCGTCACCAGTTGTACGGCCATTGGCAGCTGTGCATCGCCGATGATGGTTCGGATCAGGCCCATGTTCGGACGGTGCTGGAGCGCTATGTGGGACTGGACCCCCGTATCAGCCTGTCCCTCGGCGATGCGAACCGTGGCGTGTCCCATGCCTCGAACCGCGCGCTTGGGATGGCACAGGGCGTCTTCACGGTGCTTCTGGACCATGACGATGCCCTGGAGGAAGAGGCGCTGTTCCGGGTGGCCGAGTCCGTCATCGGGGATAATCCGGACATGCTGTATACGGACGAGGCGCAGATGTCCGAGGACGGCCGCTTCATCACGGACTTCATCTTCCGCCCGGCCTTTTCCCCCGAGTATCTCCGCTCCCACCCCTACATCGTTCATCTCGTGGGCTTCAGGACTGCGCTGTTGAGAGAGATCGGCGGCTTCGACGAGAATCTCAGCATTTCCCAGGATTACGACCTGATCCTGCGGGTCAGTGAGCGGGTGCGCACCATCGTCCATATCCCGGAGGTGCTCTACCTATGGCGGATCCATCGCACTTCGGCCGGCCATGCCAAGATGCATCAGGTCATGGAGACCTCCAAGGACGTGCTGCGGCGTCATTTGCAGCGTTGCCATGAGCAAGGGGAGGTTCGCGATGGCATCGCCTTCAACTATTTCGAGACGCGTTATTCCCCTCAGGCCGATGTGCGCGTGGCCATCATCATCCCGACGCGGAATTACGGGGACGTCCTGCGACGCTGCATTGAGGGCATCCGGGCGACGGTGGCCGAGGCTGACTATGACATCGTGGTGATCGACCATGAATCCGACGAGCCGGCGACGCTGGCCTATCTCGAAGAGATCGGGGGCGGCGTGATCCTGCATCGCTACACGGGGCCGTTCAATTTCTCGGCCATCAACAACTGGGCTGTTGAACAGTTGGCCGACCGGTATACCCATTTCCTCTTCTGCAACAACGACATCGAGCCGATGACCGCCGGTTGGCTTGAGAGGATGCTGGAACTTGGGCAAAAACCCGATGTGGGAATAGTCGGCGCCAAGCTGTACTACCCCGACCGCAGGACGCTGCAGCACGTGGGGGTCCATGTGGCAATTTGCGGCGTGGCGGAGAACTATGGCCGTTACTTCACTCTGCCGGACGACCGCCCGGAGCCCGGATTTTACGGCCGGCTGGCGGTCAACCACGAAATGTCTGCCGTCACTGCTGCCTGCATGCTGATCCGCAGGGAAGTCTTCGACTCAGTCGGCGGTTTCGACGAGGGACTGGCCGTAGGGTATGGCGACGTGGATCTGTGCCTGCGGGTGGGGCAGAAGGGTTACCGGGTCGTGGTCTGTCCCCATGCCGAACTCGTCCACCACGAGTCCTTTACGCGGGGCCGCAGCAAGGCCGATCCCCATCCCGAGGATTCGGAGCGTTTTCGCAGCAAGTGGAAGACGTTGATGCAACTAGGCGACCCATACGCAAACCCAGGGTTTTCCGCGTCCAGCACCACTTGGGATTTCAATCCCGATCGAAACTTCCGACTGGACGTCACACGCAGGGTGTGGCGACGCGACCCGTCAACGGGGCTGCAGCAGCTGTCCTACGCGTAAGCACAGCATAATCGCGCATCCAAAGAGCGGGAATCGATATGCATGAGATGCCCTCTTTGGAGCCCCGGCGGTCAGGGCGGTCAGGGCGGTCAGCAATTGGTATATCTTGGATCGGGTAGGAACCATGCCGGGGTTCGGCTGGATGCTGCAATGTAAAATGCCGGCTCCATGGATAGCAACCTGAATCAACCCCTCGTCAGCGTACTGATGCCTGCATATAACCATGGAGGCTTTGTGCAGACGGCAGTGCAGAGCGTGTTGGGGCAGACACATTCCAATCTTGAACTTGTTGTCCTAGACGACGCTTCAACGGACGATACCTGGTCTATCTTGGAATCTTTCAGGGACGCCCGTGTCCGTTTGTATCGGCATGAGATCAATCAAGGCGCGCATAACACCCTGAACGAAGCTATGCAGCTGGCTCGAGGGGAATTCCTCGCCTTCATCAATTCGGACGATGTCTATGCCCCGGATCGTCTTACCGCATGCCTGACGGTGCTGCAGTCGTCAGGGGTGGACCTCGTTGGCACGGATATCGAGCTGATCGACGAGCATGGCCGAGCAATAACCGAACACTGGTGGATCACGGCATTCGAGTCACTGAAGCACCTTTGGGATGAAACCCGCGACTGGACGGCCACTCTGTTGGAAGGCAACGTCTTCATGACCACCTCCAATTTCTGTTTTCGCCGTTCGTGGTTCGAGGCAGTGGGGGGCTTTAAAGCGTTGCGCTACGTGCTCGATTACGAATGGTTATTGCGCGGCTTGGTCAAGGGTCGGCGTTTGGCCTGGGTGGACACGCCGCTGCTGCAATATCGCATGCACGGAAGCAATACCATCCGCGAGAACCCCATGGCAGCCAACCTGGAATGTGCCCGCATGCTTCGGGAACGGGTGCCCGAGCTCTTGGGAAACGGAGGATCGCTGAGTATTCGCCTGATGCATCTTGCCTCCCAGTGGGCACGGATCGAGACATACCTTGTGGAAATTGCACAAGCCCAGCGCCATGAGGCGTTGGTGGCCAAGGAAGCAGAATTGTTCCAGCTCATCGCCGACCGAGACCGCTGGATTGAACAAAGGGATGGCTGGGTCGCGGAGCGCGATGTCCGAATCCAGGAGATGGCGACCTGGGTTGCCCAACGAGATAGGTGGATCGCGGAGCGTGATGCCCGGATCAAGGAGATGGCGACCTGGGTTGCCCAACGAGATAGGTGGATTGCCGACAGGGATGGCTGGATCGCGGAGCGCGATGCCCGGATCATGGATCAGCAGGTGCGCATCGATGCGGGAGCGCGAGAACTCACCGAATGCCGTGCCTATATTACCGCTGTTCATAACAGTCCGAGCTTCCGTATCGGTCGTGCCCTGACTCGCCCGGCTCGGTGGCTGCGCAAGGTATTCGATGGGATTCGAGGGAACGGAAAGCCGTGACAGCCAGGATCTTGCGGCTGGACAGCTATGACGCCCTGAAACGCTGGTTGGAGCCCCGGATAGATCGAGTCCACTGCGTTTCCTTCGATGTCTTCGATACTTTGCTCGCCCGTTGCATCGAACCGCCAGATGCGCTGCACCGGCGGGTAGCCGAGATACTGGCGGCAAAGGTCGGCGACATCGACGCAGATACCGTTCTGAGGCAACGAAGGGAGGTTGAGGCCGCCTTGCGGCATGCCGCTATGACTGACGGCATGGACCACGAATGTCATTTCGACCCGCTGGTGGAAAACTGGGTGACGAGACTGGTGAGGCATCCCGACGCGGCGTTGGTGGATTTCGTACACGACATCGAACGCACACTTGAATCACTGGCGCTGATGGCAAAGCCCGACTCGGCGTCGACGCTGGAATGGATCCGTGCCCACGGCATTCGTGTGATCGCCGTGTCCGACATGTATCTCAGCCATGAACACCTGATCGGACTGCTCACCCATTGCGGGCTCGGTGGACTCATAGACCAAGTTTACGTGTCGTCTGAATTTGGCTTGGGCAAATACTCGGGGCGGCTGCACGCCAAGGTTCTGGAGCTGGAAGGCTTGAAGCCGGAGCAGATGGTCCACGTGGGCGATAACGTCGTATCTGACATGCTCGCCCCCGTCCGCCTGGGGATACAGGGCGTGTTCCTGGACGAAAAAGGCGAGCGCCTGCGCCGACGGCGTCAAACCCTCTCAGCCGAGATGGCATCCGTTGGGGGTGTTTGGCGGGGGCGCCATTTCTTTGAAGTGGTGGATACGCGCATGGCCCAGGACACCGCTTGTCAGACCGCTTCCGAGGATTTCTTCCACCACTATGGCGCACATGTGCTCGGCCCGGCTTTCAGCACGTTCCTCCTTGGCCTGATCGAGAAAATTGAGGCGAAACGACCGGACAAGCTGTTCTTCCTCGCCCGCGACGGCTACCTGTTTCAAATGATGTATGCCCGCTGGCGTGAATTGGAGACGGACAAGAGCTGGCCCGAGCCGGTCTACGTC
>JBJKSP010000052.1:0-19834 GCA_046703865.1 Thiobacillaceae bacterium | reverse complement strand
TGTTGCAGCCCCTGCCGGACGGTATGCCCATGGCGGTGGCCTCCGCCCGTCACCTGGCAGCGGCACTGCCCGGCTCGGTGGCCGTGGTCAACGGCTCGGAGGCCAGGCTCATCGCCCTGTTGGAAGGGGTCGGTCTGACGGTAACCGTCTGTCCCTGGGCGGGGGAAGGCATGGGCGCCAGCCTGGCCTGGGGCGTATCCGAGGCCCCTGCGGCTGAGGGCTGGCTCATCGCCCTGGCGGACATGCCCTTCCTCAAGCCGGGGACGATCTGCAGCGTCGCCCTCGCGGTCAACGGCCCTCAAACCATCTCGGCACCCGAGTTGGAGGGCAGGCGCGGGCATCCCGTGGCCTTCGGCCGGTCGTATGGCCCGGCCCTGTCCCGCTTGTCGGGCGACCGGGGCGCCCGGGACCTGGTGGAGCGGCACCGCGAACGGCTCGTCCTCGTCCCCTGCCGGGATCCCGGGGTCCTGCGGGAGATCGATTATCAGGCTCAGATGGCGGACGTACCCCGCCATCCGGTCTGAAGTACCCGATCTGCGCCCCCGACGGCGATCCCCGGATCTGGTGTCCCCCTCCGAAGCTGGCTCAGCCGCCGTGTGGGGCAGGCTGGGCTATATTGAGAAACACCATATTTCAATATGGAGGCGAGCCATGACGATGAAGCAAAGAATCGAGCAATTCCTGGAGGAGCACCGGATCCCGTACGATGTCGTGGCCCACGAACGCACCGCCACCAGCCTGCAGGCCGCCCATGCCGCCCATGTGGAGACCGGCAGGCTGGCGAAGGCGGTGCTGCTGGAAGGGGACGACTGTTTCATGGCAGCCATGATCCCGGCCGATCACGACGTCAGACTGGGGCAGTTGCAGTTGGATTACGGCGAGCACCTGCACTTGGCCGATGAGGCCACCATACGGGAGATGTTCACCGACTGCGATCCCGGTGCGGTGCCCGGCTTGCCCACGGCCTGGGGCATAGAGACGGTCTGGGACGACGACCTGCTGGCCCAGCCCGACATCTACCTGGAATCGGGTGACCACCGGCGGCTCATCCACCTGGAAACCCGGTATCTGCAGGACAGCTTGCCGGAGATGCCCCATTGCCGCTTCAGTGGACCGAGGAAGCTGCACTGAGATTGGGCCAGCCCGAGCCTGGCGGCATCAGGGGTAAGGTAGTGGTGAGTGTGGAGAAGGCGCGGTCGGGTTTATGCAGCTATTTCCGCCGCGCTTGGAACACGCCCCGCACATGTGCCGCCCGGGACAGGAAGGTGGACAGCTGATCCACATCCTTCACCTCCAGGGTGAATTCCATGCGGGCAACCTCGCTCTGGGAGAGGGTGTTGACCTGGATCACATTGATCTTTTCCTGGGAGAAGATCTCCGTGATGTCCTTGAGCAGGCCCTGGCGGTCGTAGGCGGAGATCTCCACCCCTACGGCAAAGACCTCCCGGCCGACGGTACCCCATTCGGCGTGGAGAATTCTCGCCTTTTTTTCCTCGGAAAGATGTTGGATGACGGTGCAGTCGGCCCGGTGGATGGTGACGCCCCGACCCTGGGTGGTGTAACCGACGATGGGTTCCCCGGGAGCCGGCTTGCAGCAACCGGCCATATGGGTGAGCAGGTTGGCCTCCCCCTCCACCAGGATGCCCGTGGGGGCCTCTCTGCTCTTGCGGGAGGTGACCAGCGGTTTCTCCGGCGCGGGCAGGAATTCCTCCTGCAGGGATCGGGTGAGTTGGCCTGTGCCCAAATCCCCCCGGCCCAAGGCGGCGAAGAGGTCCTCGGACTTGGCGAACTTCAATCGCACAGCCAGGCGTTCCAGATTGACGTTGGTAAGGTTGAGGCGGTGCAATTCCCGCTCCAGCACGTCGCGTCCTTCCTGGACGTGCAGGTCATGGTCCAACTGCTTGAACCATTGGCGCACCTTGGCACGGGCCCTGGAAGTGCGCAGGAAGCCCAGGTGGGGGTTGAGCCAATCCCGGCTGGGGCCACCCTCCTTGACGGTGAGGATCTCCACCCGCTGACTGGTCTTGAGCGGCGTATTCAGAGGGACCAGGCTGCCGTCCAGCTTGGCGCCCCGGCAGCGGTGGCCCAATTCGGTGTGGAGGCTGTAGGCAAAGTCGATGGGCGTGGCGCCCTGGGGCAGGGCCACCACCTTGCCCTGGGGGGTGAGCACGAAGACCTCGTCCTGGAACAGTTCGTTCCGGAAATGCTGGGCCAGTTCGGCACTGTCGGCCAACTCCTGCTTCCAGGCCAGGACCTGGCGCAGCCAGGCGATCTTGTCCCCCAAGTGCTCGCCCTTGCCACCCTCCTTGTAGCGCCAGTGCGCGGCCACGCCCAGTTCGGCCTCCTGGTGCTGTTCGAAGGTGCGGATCTGTATCTCCAAGGCCTTGTTCTCGGGGCCGATGACGGCGGTATGCAGGCTCTTGTAGCCGTTGCCCTTGGGACGCGAGATGTAGTCGTCGAATTGGCCGGGAATGGGCTGCCAGAGACTGTGGACCAGGCCCAGCACGTGGTAGCAGTCCTTCACGTCCTCCACTAACACGCGCACGGCACGCACGTCGTAGACCTCCTCGAAGGAGAGGTACTTCTTGCGCATCTTCGCCAGGATGCTGGCGATGTGCTTGGGCCGGCCGGCCACGTCGAAGTTTCTGAGACCATACTTGGTCAGCTCCTGCCGTAGCTGCACGACCACCCGTTCGATGTACCACTCGCGGTCCAGGCGGCGCTCATCCAGCAGCTTGGCGATCTGCTTGTAGGTATCCTTTTCCAGATAGCGGCAGGACAGGTCCTCCAGCTCCCACTTGAGCTGCCACACCCCCAGCCGGTTGGCCAGGGGTGCATAGAGTTCCCGGGCGTCGTGGGCGATCCTGCGGCGCTCGTCCTCGGGCCGGGTGGCCACTTCGCGCAGGGTCTGGACACGCTCCGCCAGCTTGATGAGCACCACCCGGATGTCGTCGGTCATGGCCAGCAGCATCTGCCGCAATGCCTCGCTCTGGGCGTTCCCGCCCGCGAGCTCCGAGAACAGGGCATCCATTCGATTGAGTCGGGCGGCGCCGATGGCCAAGGGGGCGAGTGTGTCGCCGAACTCCCGGGCCAATTTTTCGGGATCCAGGACCTCCTCGGGCAGGCCACCCAGCAGGGCCGCAGCCACCGTATCCGCATCAAAGCGCATGGCGGCCAGGATGGCGGCCGTACCCAGGGCATGGTCCGCCAGCGTCGCGCCGGTGACCGTTGGGTTGTTCGCACCCAGGGCGTCGAGATAGTCCAGCGCCCGACGTATAAGGCCGGCCCTTACCGGGCCGTATTGCTCTTGCAGCGGGGCAAGCCAGGTCTCGACGTCGCCCGAGTTAAGTGTCAGGGCGTGGGCAACCATTTCGGGGAATGGGGAATGGCGGATGGGGAATGGGGGAAGATATGAATCGGCATCATGCTTTTCCCATCACCCATCCCTCATCCCGGGCATTACCAAAATTTCCACCAGGCCTTTTTCTTGCCAGGCCCCCCCTCATCGAGCCAGGCGCTGTGGGGATAGTTCAGCTTGAGCACCCGCAGGGTATCGTCCCTCAGATCCTTGAGCCCCAGTTTGTCGTAGCTCCGGGCCATGATACCCAGGGCCTCTTCGTCGGCCGGGGTCTGCTGGTAATGGTCCAGCACGTATTTGCACCGGTTGGCGGCGGCCACGTAGGCCTCGCGCTGGTAATAGTAGCGTGCCACGTGGATTTCATGCTCGGCCAGGGCGTTGACCAGATATTTCATGCGCGCGGTGGCATCGGCCGCATACTTGCTGTTCGGAAAGCGCGTCACCAGTTCCTTGAAGGCGTCAAAGGCCTCCCGGGCCGCCTTGGGATCGCGTTCGCTCAGATCCTGGGGACCCAGGTTCGCGAACAGGCCCTGGTCTTCTACGAAGTTGGCCAAGCCCTTCAAATAATAAGCGTAGTCCACGTGGGGATGATCGGGATGCAGCTTGATGAAGCGGTCTGCGGCGGCGACGGCGGAGTCCGGCTCGTCGTCCTTGTAATAGACGTAGGCTGTCTCCAGCTGGGCCTGTTGAGCGTATGGCCCATAGGGATAGCGGGCCTCCAGGGATTCGTACAGCTTGATGGCCTTATCGTAATCACCGTTGGACGTGGCATCCTTGGCCTCGGAATAAAGCTTGGCGGCAGACCAGTTCCGGGTCTCGTCGATCTGCTCCGGCAGCAGGCCGCAGCCGGCCAGGGTCGCGGCAAGCATCAATAAGGCTAAAATGCGCTTCATTTCGTCGCCGTCTGATTAAAACAGCAAATTATACCCGTGTCGGAAATCCTCAACCTGACCATCCCCGCGGCACACGCCGGCCGCCGGCTGGACCAGAGCCTGGCTGAACTGCTGCCGGAACACTCGCGCAGCCGCATCCAGGCATGGTGCGATGCCGGTGAGGTGTTTCTGGAAGGGCGTCCGGCCAGCCGGAGGCAGAAGGTGCTCGGCGGCGAATCGATACGGCTGCGGCCCGAGCCCCGTCCCGAAGAGCAGCCCTACCGGCCCGAGGCCATCGCCCTGGACGTGGTGTATGAGGATGCCGACTTGCTGGTGGTGAACAAGCCCCCGGGCCTAGTCACCCATCCCGGCGCCGGCAACTGGGCCGGCACCCTGCTCAACGCCCTGCTGCATCACTCCCCACGGCTGGCGACGATCCCCCGGGCCGGGATCGTGCATCGGCTGGACAAGGATACCTCCGGGCTGATGGTGGTGGCCAAGACCCCGGCATGCCACACCCGGCTGGTACGGGACCTCCAGGCCAGGACGGTGAAGCGGGTCTACCGGGCCGCGGCCTTGGGGGAATTCGCCCTGCAGTCCGGCACGGTGGACGCACCCATCGGCCGGCATCCTGTCCACCGCACCCGCATGGCGGTGGTGGACAGTGGCAGGCAGGCCGTGACCCACTACCGGGTGCTGAGGCAGTTACAGGGGGTGGCCTGGGTGGAATGCCGATTGGAGACCGGACGCACCCATCAGATTCGGGTCCACATGGCCCATATCGGTCATCCCCTGCTGGGCGACCCGGTCTACGCAACCCACAGGCGAGGCCCCCTGACCTTCCATCGCCAGGCCCTGCACGCCTTTCAGCTGGACCTGACCCACCCGGCCAGCGGGGAGGCCATGGAGTGGGAGGCGCCCCTGCCCGAGGACCTGCAATCCCTGCTTGCCGAGCTGGAGCAACGCGATGCATCCTGAATGGATCGTCCCCGACTGGCCGGCACCGAGCCGGGTCCGCGCCGTGATGACCACCCGCGCCGGGGGCGTCAGCCGTCCACCCTTCGATGGTTTCAACTGCGCCGGCCACGTGGGGGACGATCCGGCGGCCGTGGCGGAGAATCGCCGCATCCTCCGGGCCGACCTGCCGGGCGAACCTTTGTGGCTCCAGCAGGTGCACGGGACGGGGGTGGCCCATGCCGGGACCGACGCCCCGGAGACCGAGGCCGATGCCGCCGTGGCCACGGAGCCGGGGCAGGTCTGCGTGGTGCAGACCGCCGACTGCCTGCCCGTGCTGTTCTGCGACGAGCGGGGAACGACGGTGGCCATCGCCCACGCGGGCTGGCGCGGCCTGACGGCCGGCGTCCTGGAGGCAGCCGTGACGGCCATGGGCATAGGACCGGCCCGCATCCTGGCCTGGATGGGCGCGGCCATCGGTCCGGAGAGCTTCGAGGTGGGAGAAGAGGTACGCGAGGCCTTCGTCAGCCGGCACCCCTTGGCCGCCGTCGCCTTCAGGCCGGCCCTGCCCGGAACCCTGGACGGCGCCCCCAGGAAATGGCTGGCGGACCTTTATGTCCTGGCGCGCATCCGCCTGGCCACCGTGGGGGTCGAACGGGTCTACGGGGGCGGCTGGTGCACTTACCGGGAGCGGGACCGGTTCTTCTCCTACCGCAGGGACGGCCGGACCGGGCGCATGGCCAGCCTGATCTGGCTCGAGTAAGGCCTTCGCCTTGAACCGCTGATGGGCGTCCTTACCTGGATCGTGCTGGCCAGCGCGGCCGGCGGCGTGCTTTCCGTGATGTTCGCGGCGGCGGCCCTGGTGGCGCGCGCCGAATGGGTGCCGATCATGGTGAGCTACGCCATCGGCGCCCTGCTGGGCGCGGCCTTCCTGGAGGTCCTGCCCAACGCCATGGAGCAGGCCGGCAACGCCCAGGCCCTGACCACTGCGGTGCTGGCGGGCATCCTGCTGTTCTTCCTGATGGAAAAGCTGGTGCTCTGGCGCCATTGCCATATGGAGAGCTGCGAGGCTCACGGCAACCCGCCGGTGGACGAGCAGGGGCACGACCATGGCCGTTCCGGCCTCATGATCACGGTGGGCGACACCTTCCACAACTTCGTGGATGGGATCATGATCGCGGCCGCTTTCCTGGTGGACGTACAGCTGGGGCTGGTGACCACCATCGCCATCGTCTCCCACGAGATCCCCCAGGAGATGGGGGACTTCCTGATCCTGCTCCACTCCGGATATACCCGCACCCAGGCCGTGGCGCTGAACCTGATCAGCAGCGTCGCCACCCTGGTGGGCGGCGTCCTGGCCTATTACACCCTTGCGCCCATGAAGGGGGCCGTGCCCTATGTACTGGCCTTCGCCGCGGCGGGCATGATCTACGTCGCGGTGGCGGACCTGATCCCGGGCCTGCACAAGCGGGTGGAACTGCGGCACACCGGCCAGCAGATCGTCTTGATCCTGCTGGGTGTGCTGACCGTTTGGCTGGGTGGGGAGGGGGCCGAGAGCCTGTTCGGCGTCCACCTGCACGAGATGCACTGACATGCGCACCCTGCCCAAGGTCGGCTTCGTCTCCCTCGGCTGCCCCAAGGCCACCGTGGATTCCGAGCGCATCCTCACCCAGCTGCGGGCCGAAGGCTACCTCATCGTGCCCAGCTACCAGGACGCCGACCTGGTGGTGGTGAACACCTGCGGCTTCATCGACGCGGCGGTGGACGAAAGCCTGGAGGCCATCGGCGAGGCCCTGCGGGAGAACGGACGGGTCATCGTCACCGGCTGCCTGGGGGCGCGGGAATCCGTGGTGAAGGCCGCCCATCCCGGCGTGCTGGCGGTCACCGGGCCCCACGCCACCGAGGCGGTGATGAGTCACGTCCATGAAGTACTGCCGAACCCACACGACCCCTACACCGACCTGATCCCCCCGGGAGGGCTCAAGCTCACCCCGCGCCACTATGCCTACCTCAAGATCTCCGAGGGCTGCAATCACCGCTGCAGCTTCTGCATCATCCCCAGCCTGAGGGGGGATCTGGTGTCCCGGCCGGTGGGCGAAGTGCTGGCCGAGGCCGAGGCCCTGGTGCGGGCAGGGGTGAATGAACTGCTCGTAATTTCTCAGGATACAAGTGCTTACGGCGTAGACTTAAAGTATCGGATTGGGTTCTGGAACGGCCGCCCGGTGAAGACCCGCATGCTGGAACTGGTGCGGGAACTATCCAGGCTGGGGGTATGGGTGCGGTTGCACTACGTCTACCCCTATCCCAGCGTGGACGAGGTCATCCCCCACATGGCGGAGAACGCCGCCGAGGGCGGGGTCCTACCCTATCTGGATGTCCCCTTCCAGCACGCCAGCCCAAGGATACTGAAGGCCATGAAGCGGCCGGCCGCCGCCGGGGACACCCTGCGCCGCATCGAGCGATGGCGCGGGATCTGTCCGGATCTGGTGATCCGCAGCACCTTCATCGTGGGCTTCCCCGGGGAGACGGAGTCGGACTTCGACCGGCTGCTGGACTTCCTGGACGAGGCCCGGCTGGACCGGGTGGGCTGCTTCGCCTACTCCCCCGTGGAGGGCGCCGCGGCCAATGCCCTGGCCGACCCGGTGGACGAGGACGTGAAACAGGATCGCCTGGCCCGCTTCATGGACGTCCAGGCGGACATCAGTGCGGAAAAGCTCAGGTCGCGGGTCGGCACGGAGATGACCGTCCTGATCGACGAGGCCGACGGCCGGCGTGCGTTGGGCCGTACCTATGCGGATGCACCGGAGATCGACGGGGTGGTGCACATCGCCCCGGGAAAAGGACTGAAGGCAGGGGCGTTCGTGCGGGTGAAGGTCACTCGGTCTGACGATCACGATTTGTGGGGCAAACCCGTTCATGTCTGATATCTGGAAACCTCATGTAGTGGTGGCCGCCGTGGTGGAGGAAGACGGCCGCTTTCTCATGGTGGAGGAACATACACACGATGGCCTGCGTTTCAACCAGCCGGCGGGGCATTTGGAAGAGGGGGAGGACCTGCTGGATGCGGTGCGGCGGGAGGCCTTCGAGGAGACGGCCCATCACTTCGAGCCCGAGGCCCTGCTGGGGGTCTACCGCTGGCACAATCCAGGCAACGGCCGCACCTATCTGCGCTTCGCCTTCCGGGGTCGGGTGACCGGCTACGACCTCACGGCCCGCCTGGACGAGGGCATCCTGCGGGCGGTGTGGATGAGTCCGGAAGAGGTGAGCGCCGTTTCAGTCCGCCACCGCAGTCCCGTGGTCGCCCGCTGCATTGCCGATTACCTGGCCGGGCGTCGCTATCCGCTGGACGTCATCAGCGAACTGGCCGGGCCGCTATGATCTATGCCTTGACCACGGTCCTACGCCTTACCCCTCACGCCGGACGCCTCACTGCATCATGAGCCGCATCGTGGTCGGTCTCTCGGGCGGGGTGGATTCGGCCGTCACCGCCTGGCTGCTGAAAGAGCGGGGCCACCAGGTGATCGGCGTGTTCATGAAAAACTGGGAAGGGGAGGACGAGGACCCCAACTGCCCGGCGCGCCAGGATTTCCTGGACGTGCTGGCGGTAGGCGATGCCCTGGGGATCGAGGTGGAGCTGGTGAACTTCGCCCGGGAGTACCGGGACCGCGTCTTCGCTTACTTTCTGGCCGAATACCAGGCCGGCCGCACCCCCAACCCGGACGTGCTGTGCAATTCGGAGATCAAGTTCAAGGCCTTCCTGGACCATGCCCTGAAACTCGATGCCGACGCCATGGCCACCGGTCACTATGCCCGCCTGACCGGCGAGCCGGATGCGCGTCGGCTGCTCAAGGGCGTGGACGGCAACAAGGACCAGAGCTATTTCCTTTACCGCTTGTCTCAGGCGCAGATCGCCCGGGCGAGTTTCCCCTTGGGGGAACTAACCAAGCCCCGGGTGCGGGAACTGGCCCGGAAGGCGGGACTTCCGGTAGCTGAAAAGAAGGACAGCACGGGCATCTGTTTCATCGGCGAACGGCCGTTCCGGGAATTCCTGCAGCGTTACCTGCCGACCCAGCCCGGTCCCATGGTGACCCCCGAGGGCCGGGTGGTGGGCGAGCACCAGGGCCTGGCGTACTACACCCTGGGCCAGCGCAAGGGCCTGGGCATCGGCGGCATGCAGGGTGCCGAGGAGGGGGAGCCCTGGTTCGTGGCCGGAAAGGACCCGCAGCACAACCGCCTTATCGTGGTGCAGGGACACGACCACCCAATGCTGCTCTCGGACAACCTGGAGGCCGGCGAGCTGTCCTGGGTCGGGCCCCCGCCCCTGGCCGGGGGACGCTATGAGGCCAAGACCCGCTACCGCCAGCAGGACGCGGCCTGCATGGTGGAATCCATCGGCCCGGACCGGCTCCGTCTGCGCTTCGACGAACCCCAGTGGGCGGTGACGCCGGGCCAGTCCGTGGTGCTCTACGAGGGCGATGTCTGCCTGGGCGGCGGCGTGATCCTTTGAATCTACAGCCCTTAAGCTGACCTTCAGCCGTTGATGCTCAGGTAGCCGGTCCTGGTCCGCTGCTGTCAGTCCATAGCCTTGCCGAGTGTCTGCTCCACCCGGACATCTGCCGTTGAACCGGCGCTCCCTTGAACGGCCGGAGTGAGGCGGTTGTCTCCATTTGGCGACCAAGGCAGCGGACCTTCATGAACGGCCGGTTTAGGGCTGGTGGCAATGCCGGCTTATGACCCCAAGGAGCCCGCTGGCCCTCGCCTTCATGGGTCAGCTTACCCGCCGCACACCGGCCGGATGCCCCACCGGCGTGGCGGTTGGCAGCTCGGCCACACCGTTCATACGGGTCAACAAAAATCCAGCCGCTCGTGACTGACGGTCACTCCGCCGTACATGTCGGATCGTTCGCAACATAGACAACACCCCAAATATTGACCCCAACCGGGGGCATGGAGTCGGAGGTCAGGTCCAGCAAGAGACCGGCAGCATCGAGTGCCACCGCTCCCTTCTCGCCGACGCCCTTGATATGGCTTGCGGCGGTCAGCGCTATCGTGGAAGCGAACTTGATAACGTCATTGGCCGTGGATTTCACGCACATGTCCGGCTTCGATCTCGTGATCTTGCCACGATCGCCATAGCGGATCGTCACCGGCATCTTACTGCACGCCGCCTCCCAACTTTGCCCATAGGGAATGTTCCAAAGAACCGATGAGTATTCGCGCAATTGGCGTGCGCCCGATGGCATGCCGTTGGAATCGAAGGACAGCGGCACGGTGATACAGGGACCTTGTTTCCAGGTTCCCCAGCTTAATTTGCCCAGATCAAGCTTGCAGCTTGTGTCCTCGACATCGTATTCCCCCCAGACGCCTGTCGTGATCCCCAGCGCGGAGCCCTTCTCGCATCGGTCTGCCAAGCTTGCTGAAGTCGTCTGGTCCAATCGGTCTTTCAGAGAACTCGAACCTGCTGTGGCGCCGTATGGAATGCCCTGTGCGGCCTTGCAGGCGTCTTCCCAGGACATGCCCGCCGGAATGTTGAGAAGCTGGGCAGAATACTGACGTACATGATTGCCCACGCAGTCGTCCTTCTTGAAGTCACCCCACTTCAGCCGTGGCGCCGTCTTCTTCAGTGCACAACTGCTGTCCAGCACATCGACCTCGCCCCACATGTGGCCTCCGGCGTTCCTGCAGCGTGATGGCGCGGGAGGGATGCCATTTCTTGGCAGGCCCTTGAGTCCGGTGCTGCTATTTACCGGCGTCTTGGCACAAGTCAACTCCCAGGACACGCCCCAGGGGATGCCCCACAGGACCGATGAATATTGCCGGTAGCCTGGTTTGGTGCACCCGTCTTTCTTCCAATTGCCCCAATGCACCTTCGCCTGGGCGGTACATGAAAAGGCCAGGAACGCTGCAAACGCAGCAATGCCTGTATTCCGTATGACACTTGCTAGATTGGGCATCATCTTCTCCTACGTATCCTGTACAGGCTTAGCTCTTCTGTATCCGTGCGAGAACCATAGTCCGGCATGCCCCCGGACCCACGTGGGCAATAATGCTGACCATGATAGGCGGGCGGAGTAGCTCAATACATCGGTGTGGGTGTAGAGACATGTTCAGTGCGGGGGAATCAATGGATGTGGGTGCTGATGCGGTAGGCGGCGCTGGCGCGAACCGGTAAGCCGACGTGCCAACCGGGGTGCTCGCGCTCGCGCTCCCTCGGGGCCTGAGTCCAGCTGCCCGCGTATGCTGCTGGAGATGGGTGTGCACCGGGTCCACAGGATTGGCCCTCTTGTCGAATTTATTCAAAACATTATTGGATATTTCAGAAAGCACAACCACAACGTTACCGTGGCTATCGTCTAATTCTGCTCATTCGAACGGACAGGTCGGGTCTATTCCGAACAAATCCTCCGTTGATCGCTCCGGATCTCATAGGGTGGTTTCCACCAGTCTCGGTGGTGGTCGCCAGGATGTAGTGGCCCATGTTCGCGCCCAGCTTCTGCATGTGCATGCAATTAAGTTACCTATAGCCCAACCAGGCTGAAATCCGGCATACGGTATCCAAAGCCCAGGTAGTCCTAAGGCGGTCATGGTTCCCACATCATCGCGTTGGTGATAAGGCAGTGTACGTGAAACCATTGCCTGGCGTTGGCCTGCTATTTCGTCCCGATGTGGTCCGGATCGAAGCAGCGGGCACCCGATCAGAACTGACGCCCGAGCGCGACCACAATGAAGTTCTCGCCCCGGTTCTTGCCGGACCAGTTGAAGATCATCTGAGCGTTGGAATAATGGAGCTGTGCGAGGGAAAACTCGTAAGGTCCCAGGTGGGTCTCCAGTGCGAGCCGAAACAGGAACTGTCCGTGGGTGCCGAGGTTCGTGGTGAGCCGCTCGACGAGCCCGATACCGGCGCTGCCGGCAAGCACGGTGTGTGCGCTCAAGGGAAACACGAGCCCCCGGGACGCCCCGATCGCCCGGTTATGCTCATCGCCATTCCATCCCGCGACTGACAGCTCGTAATAGCCCTCGTGGTTTAAGAGCAGTGGGGCGGCGTGTTGATAGCGCAGGGCGGCCACATCCGATCTACTGTGGAAATCGCCAACTCCCCCCTCGAGCAATAGCGTGCCGGCCCAGGCTTGCGCGGGGGAGAGCAGCAGCGCAAGCCAGAAGAGCGCCGCCTGGAGCACCGACAGGACCGCCCCGGGTCCTGAGTGCGGACCTGAAACAGGGTCCGAATCTCCGCCCATCCCAAACCTCCCATTCACTGACGATCTTGTCGCAAACAACCGGCCTAGGATGCGCTCAGGCATTCCTTGGTTGCCATCATACCCTCGGCCATGGCGGTTCATCGTGCATGAACTCATCGCGGACACCCTATTCGTCCAATGCTGCTCGACTCTGCGGAGAGCTTTTTGTACAGCATTCGCTGACCCGGTGCGGTCATTGAGATCAGCGCTTGACCCCTGTTCGGAGCTGAGACTAAATAGCCGTTGGTGCGGTGCCAGCCTAGTTGAAGAGTAGGCATGCTCGCCCGGGGCGTTCCATTTCATTAGATTTCAACCAGGAAGGGGTTTTCCATGAAGGCTTCAAGCAAGAAGTTCGTGAGTCGTCTGATGATCGTGGGTATGCTGGCGTTGCCGTTCCAGTCGGTCCAGGCCGCCATGGTGGGGACCGCGCAGGTGGTGGCGAATGCCCAAGTGCAACAGGATCGTGCCAAGGTCCGCACCTTCCTGGCCAGGGCGGATGTCCAGCAGCAGCTTCAGGCCATGGGGGTCAGGGCGGACCAGGCCCAGGACCGGGTGGCTGCGCTCACCAACGAAGAGGTAAGGACCATCGCCGGCAAGATTGATTCCCTGCCTGCGGGTGGCATGGGCGGATGGGCCGTCGCCGGTATCGTCGTCGTCATCGGCCTCATCGTCTGGTGGGTGTGGAGCTAGATCGACGACCATCGCGGGATGATCAAGCCATCGCTGGCCCGCATCACTGCGGGCCTTTTTTTCGTCGTCTTGCTGCTGCTCTCCGGATGCGCCGGCCTGGCGCCGCAAACCTATGCGCTCAAGAGGGAGCACCCATCCGGTCTGCCGACGCGGGTGGAGCTAGCCGACGTGCCCTTCTTCCCGCAGGAGGACTACCAGTGCGGCCCCGCCGCGCTCGCTACCGTGCTCACTGCCGCCGGCGTCAATACCACGCCTGAGGCGCTGGTCGGAGAGGTCTATCTGCCGAGGCGCAAGGGCAGCCTCCAGGTCGAGATGCTCGCCGCGGCCCGGCACCACGGCCTGGTTGCGTATGAGCTGGCACCGAAGCTGACCGATCTGCTCATCGAGGTGGCGGCGGGCAACCCGGTGGTGGTCTTGGAGGACTTCGGCGTTCCCATCTACCACTTGTGGCATTACGCGGTGGTGGTGGGCTATGACATCGACGCCGGCAAGATGATTCTGCGTTCCGGGCGCAAGCTACGCGAAATCATGCCGTTCGTCCTGTTCGAGCGCCTTTGGTCCCACGCCGGCCACTGGGCCATGCTGGCGCTCCCGGCCACACGCCTGCCGGCCACCGCCACCGAGCCCCGTTACCTGGCCGCCGCCCTGGCGCTGGAGCAAAGCAGCCAACTTGAAACCGCCCAGCGCGCCTATGCCACCCTGCTTCGGCGCTGGCCTTTGAGCCTGGGCGGGCGGATGGGCCTCGGCAACACGGCCTATGCCCTCGGGGAGCGCGGGGAGGCCGAGCAGGCCTTTCGCAGGGCGGCATCGGATCATGCACAGTCCGCTCCGGCTTTCAACAACCTCGCACAAGTGCTGGTGGATCAGGGCAAATACCCAGAGGCGCTGGAGGCCGCCCGTCGGGCGGTACAGCTGGGCGGCGAGTGGCTCGCCACCTCTCGGAAGACGCTTGAAGAAATCGAGATGAAGATTGGGGGCGACTAACCTTGAGGCGAGATCGGGAATCGGCAACGTTCGGAGTCCCTTTCTAGGGATTGGGAAGATGAGTGGTTAGCGAGGACAGCAAGTCGAGCGAAGGGCCGGTTGAAGGGGGGCCTATGACTGCTATTGACTGCGGACCAAATCTGACGGCTGCCCTGAGGACCGGTTAACGGCGGTTGCGCCATTTCGGCCATCACTCAGTTCGAAGAAGCCAACAGCAACGGCTGGTTCGGTTTCCGTCCCTGCAAATTGGGTGCCAATAATCCCCTTCGTCGGCAGGTTCAATCCATCGCGGTAACACGCGACCGACTTTTCGGGGTCACTGACGGCTAGAGTAATGACATTGATCTGGGGGTTTATCTCGCCTTCTGTTGTGATGTAGACCAACTCGGGCACCATTGGATGACGTGAGCTGATCCGAGGCTTTTGCGCCGACGTGCCCCTCAGGGCAGGGCTCAAGCGGCACGGCCGCTATCGTGCTGAGATGAGTCCCCCAGCGGCTTGACCACATCTGGGGCCATCCTGAGTGCGAAACGTTTTGATCCCAGTCCCCCCGCCCAATCCCTGCCTGCTGAGATCGGGTATTTCCGGTCAGTCCGTGCTAGCAAGTGCAGGACTGCGGGTAGACGACAAGAACCCCAACACGTAGCAGGGGCTGCAAAGGGGCTCTGCCCACCTAACGAGGGTGTCGGGCTGATCCAATACCCGACAAAGCCAGTGTGGCGGCTGTCATGGGACGACTGCTAAGGTAGGGTGCGCCGTTGGAGCTTGGCGGATGACTATGGACTGGAACTCCGACGCCACGATGAAGCAACCGGGGGGGACCACAAACCTCCTGATTCCATGTGGCAGGTGATCGTGTCTCTCCACCGGCGGTCAGTCCGTGGCATAACGGCTGAGGGCAGGGCCAAAGCAGGACGGCGGGTCGCCGAGGCGGTTAATGCGCAACGACTATTTCCCACTGGGTGCCGAAGCGGGTGCCTTGGCGCCCGGCGCGGCGGCCTTAGGTTTGCGCATCGCCGCCCGCCTTCTCTCGGCAAATGTCCGGAACAGCTTGTCTGCGTTATGCTTCTGCTCGGGAGACATCGTCTCGTACAGTGTGCGGAACGCGGTAGCCAGCTTTTGCATGTTCTCCGCATGCAGTCTAGCCAGATCGGCGTAGGTGTTCATGGCGTCCACCGCGTTCATCGACGAGAGCTTTGACGCCCGCGCTTGAAAAACCTGGTCGAGTTCCTGGGCGTTCTCGCGCATCGTCTGGGCGTAGGCGTCCCATTGTTTCGTTTGTTGACCGGTGATCTTCAACTGCGCGTGCAGCTGCTTGATACGCTGCTCCACGAATGCCGCGCGCCTCTTCGCATGCAGAGCGGCAGCGTCGGTGTTTGCCGACGGCGTGCTTGACCTGGCTGAGGGCGGGGTCTGAGCCCACGTGGGAGTCGTCAGTAGGCCGAGCGCCACGAGTGCTGGCAACACTTTACGGATGCAGATGTTCATGATGGATGCTCTCGTCAAGTTGTCGGGTGTGCTGCGGTACGGCCGGATTCCACACGCTTGCGGGCGCCCGGCGCTTAGGTGTCCTCTGCCCAAAGGCTCAATATCCAGGAGGCGGCGGCGGGGGCGGGCTGTTGGCGTAGCCACCCGGGTAACTCTCGGGAAAATAGATCACGCCCGGTGGAGGTGGCGGCGGGGATTCCGGGTAGACAACGGGCGGCGGGGGCTGCGTGGCGTTCGATACCGCAGCGCCCAGGATCGCGCCCAATACCGCGCCAAATAGCAGCGCCCCGGTTTCGTCGCCATGGTCTCGGCGATGCGCGGGGGGGCCGCTGCGGTGCTCGCGGCCCCACTGCTCGCCGCGGTATACCGGCCGATGCTCATCGCCGTGTCGGCCTTGCGCCTGCGCGGGGATGCCTGAAGTGGTGGCGGCCAAGGCGAGCACCACCGCTGTCACCCACTTCGATTTGGCGCTCCGAGGTCCCTGGTTCATGAACGCTGCCCTCCCACATCGTGGAAATACGCTGATGGTATAGTTTCAAAGACTCTCCAGCAAACCGGACTTGGAGGCCCTCCGTGGCGGCTAAGTACCGGCTTGAGGGCTTAAGCCGGTCGTCGCTTGGGCTTGGATCCTGTGGCACTCCTGGCGCAAGGAGAGGCCATCACCTCATCTCTCCCCGAACGAGTTTGCTTCGCTAACCGACGCCTAATTCTTGTTGGTTAGGCTGTCACGCACTGAGTCGGGAATGGTTCCCCCTCAAGCACAACATAACAGGAGTTCAGCAATGTATGCGAAACGATTGGTAGCGGTCTTCATCGGTAGTTTGCTCGCGGTCGGGGCATCGTCGGCGTTTGCCTATGCGGGCCATCAGCATGCCCATGCAGCAAAGATCCCCATGAAGCAGGCGGAAGCCATCGCCTTGAGGGCCTATCCCGGGAGGGTCACCGACAAGGAATTGGAGTATGAAAAGGGTGGAAGTGGCTTGCGCTACTCGTTCGACATCCGTAACACCAAGAGCAGGGTGACGGAGGAAGTGGGTGTCGACGCAAAGACAGGGGCAGTGCTGGAGAACGACCGTGAAGGTCCCAATCCCGACTAAACCCAGAGCGCCCCACTGAGCACCCCTGCTCCAGCCACTTTCCGCCGGTGCGCTACCACGGGTTGATCTCGCACCGGGTATCACCTGCCGAGGCCTGCTAGTTAGCGCGTCTTCCCGCGGCGGGCTATCTCTTTGCCGCGTTTCTCGGCTACTACCCGTTGCAGACGCGGCTCGGGTCAAGCGTACTGGAGCACTTGCCCGCGCCCGAGGCGGCAGCGTTGGTATCAAAGGCGATGTTTCCCCAGCCCATCGCCGGGCCATTCCAAAATGGCCTTGTGGTCGTGTTTGGCTTTGCCCTGACCATGTGCGTGATTGCCGCCGCCGCGTCTTGGCTGCGCGGCGGCCACTTCGTCTACCGTGAACTTGCAGCAGACTTCGCAAAGACTCGCGATTCGACATGAACGACTTAAGCGTCATGCGAACGGCCGCTCTGGGCGTGGGTCGGATGGCCGCAATTGACCCACTCCGGCCGCCTAGAGGGCCAGTATCCAAACGTCAGCAAACGAGGCGTTTACAGTCACCGGCACCACCGCGTACCTAAAGCAGGATCGTCTGCCTGCCGATAATAGCCTGTACTCCTTAGCTGCCACCTCAGGGTTCTCTCCTCACCTCAAGGTGGCTTGGATTCCCGGCTGTGTGCCGGGATTTTGTTCTGTGTGGGGTGGGGCATCCCTAATGGTTACCGTGAAACTCGCGCAGCGAAACCCCATCGCTCTCTCCCTCTGGGGGAGAGGAAGGAGAGGGGGAAGCGTTCATGGCCGGCCCTCTCCCCAACCCCCCCGAGGGGGAGGGGCGTTTCATGGGCAGGGGCGGCGTGCCCCGCCATGAACGGTTAGAACTGCCTTGGCTCGATGAATCAGCGGCCTAGGTTACACTACTCGACCTGATGATTCCGTATCGGTCCGTGTCAAGCCGCGTTCAGAATTGGGGAATTCTTGTGGGAGATAGGCATCATGCGGTAAGAATTCCGCATGGATGCTAGGTTAGTGGCGGAGAGAGTGGGATTCGAACCCACGGTAGGGCAAGCCCTACACCGGATTTCGAGTCCGGCCCGTTCGACCACTCCGGCATCTCTCCGAGGTTGGGTCGGGGATGGGTCCGTGAACCGCGGTTCCCCGAAAGGCCGCGATTCTACCCGTTCTCGGCTGGACTAGAAACTTGAAACTATTCACATTGCGCCTGACCGCCATTCTGGCGGTGGCTTTGATCGTGGCGGGTTTCATCGGCCTGCTGATCTGGTGGACCCCCGTTCCCGATCCGCCCTGGCAGACCGGTGAACTGGTCGTCCTTACGCGCAACAGCCCCAGGACGTACTACCTGGATGCCGCCGGCAATCCCGTGGGTTTCGAGCACGACCTGGCGGTGATGTTCGCCCGGGACGAGGGCTGGAAGGTGCGATTCGTGTTGGCCGACACCCTCGACAATCTCTTCTACAAACTCAAGAAAGGTCAGGCCCATCTCGCGGCGGCCGGCCTGGCCGTGACCGACTGGCGCCTGATCCGTATGGATTTCGGGCCTGTTTATGCCCAGGAACGAGAAGTGGTGGTCTGTGGCCCGACAGCACCCAACGTGCGCCGCATCCAGGACCTGGTAGGCCTGCGTTTCGAGGTCATGGAAGGCAGCAGCCACGTGGAGCGCCTGAGGGCACTGCGCAGGCAGGTGCCGGGCCTTGCCTGGAAAGCGGTGGATACCTCGTCCGAAGACGACCTGTTGGAACGCACCTCTACCGGTTTGGCCGATTGCGCCATGGCAGACGAACTGAGTTATCAGTTGTCCCGCAATTTCCTGCCCGGTCTGCGCAAGGCCTTCGAACTGGGCATCAGCAGGCAGATCGCCTGGGCGATCCCGAAGTCGGCAGACGTCCGACTCCTGACCGATGTGCAGGCCTTTTTCAGGGAGATCAAGAAAAACGGTGAACTCGACCGGCTCAAGGAACGCTACTTCGGCCACCTCCATCGTTTGGCCGAGGCCGATGTGGTGGGCATCCTGGAAAAGCGCACAAAGCTGCTGCCCGACCTGAAACCCTATTTTTATCAGGCGCAGATGGATACCGGCATCGATTGGCGCCTGCTGGCGGCCCTGGCGTACCAGGAGTCCCAATGGAACGCGAATGCCGTATCTCCCACCTGGGTACGCGGCATCATGATGCTCACGGAGGACACGGCCGACCAGATGAAGGTGGACAACCGTCTGGACCCGAAACAGAGCATCCTGGGGGGGGCACGCTATTTTGCACAACTGTTGGCGGGCATTCCCGATACGGTCCCGGAACCGGACCGCACCTGGATGGCGCTGGCCGCCTACAACATCGGCCCCGGCCATCTGGAGGACGCCCGGCGCCTGGCGGCGAAGCTGGGGAAAAATCCCAACTCATGGAAAGACGTGAAGGATGTCCTTCCCCTCCTGGGCAGGAGCCGGTACAGGAACCAGCTGCGCTACGGCTATGCCCGGGGCGGCGAGGCCCGGGTGCTGGCCGAGAACGTGCGCATCTATTACGACATCCTGGTGCGCTACGAAAAACCCTATGCCGGCACTCTGGGCTCTTGAGCCCGCCGCTCAACGGACCGGTTCGATCACCTGCTGGCCGCCCATGTAAGGCTGGAGGACCACGGGCACATCCACGCCGCCGTCGGCCCGCTGATAGTTTTCCAGCACGGCCACCAAGGTCCGGCCCACGGCCAGCCCGGAGCCGTTGAGGGTGTGGATCAACTCGGGCTTGCCCTTGTCTGTGCGATAGCGGGCCTGCAGGCGGCGCGCCTGGAAGGCCTCGAAATTGGAGCAGGAGGAGATCTCGCGGTAGGTCTCCTGGCCCGGCAGCCAGACCTCCAAGTCGTAGGTCTTGGCCGAGGAGAAGCCCAGATCGCCGGTACACAGGGCCATCACCCGATAGGGCAGTTCCAGCTTGCGCAGGATGACCTCGGCATGGCCCGTGAGTTCCTCCAGGGCGGCGTAGGAGTTCTCGGGCTTCACGAATTGCACCAGCTCCACCTTGTCGAACTGGTGTTGCCGGATCATGCCCCGGGTGTCCTTGCCGTAGGAGCCCGCCTCGGAGCGGAAGCACGGGGTGTGGGCGACCATCCTGATCGGCAGGTTCTCGCCCGGGATGATCTCGTCGCGCACGATGTTGGTCACCGGCACCTCGGCGGTGGGGAT
>JBJKSP010000051.1:0-28460 GCA_046703865.1 Thiobacillaceae bacterium | reverse complement strand
GTACGGAACAGCCTGCACTCCAGGCTGACCTGGGCTTCCGCGACACGGGGCACGCTGACCTTGACCGAGGGTGCGGTGTGCAGATGGGCGGCCTCCAGTTCGCTTTCGTCCGGGGGGAAGTCCGCGGCCGAGATGTTCATGGCCTCGAACAGCTCTTCCGTGACCAGATTCACCACGAACTCACCCCGCTCCTGGATGTTCCGCGCCGTGTCCTTGGGTGCACCCGCGTCGTTCGTGCCGATGCTGATGATGAGATAGAGTGGGTTGGCGCCGATGGCGTTGAAGAAGCTGAATGGCGCAAGATTGACCACCCCGTTCTTGTTAAGGCTGGTGACCCAGGCGATGGGGCGTGGCACGATCAGGTTGGTCAGAAGCTTGTAATTGTCGGCCTGGGCATGGGCATGGCTGGAAGGGTCGACCTGCATCTTGGGTACGCTCAATCTGGATATGGTGTGATGCGTCAAGGATAGCGGCGACCGCGAAAAACGCATCATCATTCGGCACGTTTCTGTCGCGTGCGGACCCGGTCACGGGATACCGGCCAGCCAAATCCATTCCCAGCACCGGCGTGGGACCACCACTTCGGCCCACATCTCGCCCGGTCGGGCGAGGGGGCAGTGTAGTGGGACGAGCTGTCGCGGTCTCAGAACTGCCGTTCGCCACCCTCTTGGATGCCTATCAAGCTTGGCGATCCGTTCGGTGGCGACTTCACGCGACTGACCCCGTTCAGGTAAAGGCCGACCAACACCGCCACCAAGCCGAGGCTCGCGACCGCCGCCGCCCAGAATCCGGCCACGCCCCGTGCGGGTCCCAGCACGTTCGTCAACCCCAGCACCACTCCACCTCCCAGACCCACCCCCCACAGCGACGTGGTGTAGATCACCATCGGCACCGAGGTCTTCTTGTACCCGCGCAAGGCATTGACGGCGACCGCCTGCAGGGCGTCTGCCAGGTGATAGAAGCCCACCAGCACGATGAGGTGCACGGTGATGGCCTGTACCCGGAGGTCGGGCGTGTAGAGGGCGGCGATCCTGTGGGCGCCGGTCCAGAGGACCAGGCTGACGACCGAGGCCATGACGAGTCCCAGGCGGACGGCCTGCCAACAGATGTGCCGCGCCCGATGGGCCTCGCCCGCGCCCAGTGCCTGGCCGGCCAGGACCGAGGTCGCGGTGCCCAATGACAGCGGAAACATGTAAGCGAGCACCGCCAGGTTTGCCGCAATCTGGTGCGCCGCAGACACCACGGGACCCAGCCGCGCGACGAACAGCGCCATGAAGGTGAAGGCAGTCACGTCGGCGAAAAAGGTCAGGCCGATGGGTGCGCCCAGGCGCAGGAAGGCTGCGATGGCCGCGCGGTCCGGGGCGGCAAGGCGCGTCCGCAGCCGAAACCGCGCGTAATCCGCATGGGGCAGGCACCAGCCCCAGACCAGAGCGGCCAGCAACCAGGCATCGATGGCGGTGGCCACTGCGCAGCCGGGCGCACCCAGGGCTGGTGCACCCAGCAGGCCGTACATGAAGACCGCGTTGAGCGGCAGCTTCAGCCCGAGGGCCACGAGGTTGAACAGCATTACCGGACGCGGCCGGCCGATGCCCATGGAGAGTCCGAAGAACAGGCGGAAGGCGAACAGGGCGGGCACCCCCCAGGCTGAGGCGCTCAAGTAGGCACGCACCTTGACTTCCAGCGCGGGCTGCAAGTTTGAAATCGCGATGAGCGGCCCCGGATGCCGGAGCAGCACGATGGCAACGGGGGCGAGCGCCAGGGACACCCAGATGCTTTGATGGATTTCCCGGCCGATATCGGCGCTACGGCCCGACCCGTAAAGGTGGGCAATGAGGGGCGGCAGGGCGAGCAGGACGCCCATCACCGACATGAGCACCGTCACCTGGATCGAGGCGGCGATGCCGATACAGGCCAGGTCGATGGCGGACAGCCTGCCCGCCATCACGGTGTCGATGAAGGCGTTGCCCATGATGGCCCTCAGGGCAATGAAGACCGGCCAGGCAAGGTGCAGGAGCTCGCCGGCGGTCGAGACGGGTTTCCCCATGGTTCAGTTGTGAGAGACCGCTTGAATCAGACGAAGAAGTTTAGCAATGACATCCGAAGAAGCGGTTCACAGTCCTTTGGCAGAAAGCCGGTCGAGAACATCCGGCCCGGTCACGTTGTCCGAATTCCGCCCGGTGAAAAGTGTTGGCATGGCGCCACAACTACCATGGCCATGGCCCATATCGCCATCCAGGAACTGATGGATGGCAGGGCTGTCGACTTCATGGGAAGGCTAAGCGACGAACGGTACCAAGCCGGATCAGTGGCTGATTATGCGCAGACAAGTGCCGGGTTTGTACCCGTGCGGAGGATTGAAGAACGGTTTGGCTATGAAAGTTTATTAAAAACAATAAGAAATATATTTTTATTAAATTGATACATTAATATTGATCGGCAATATCCGACGGTGGTTCATGGAAAGAATATCGGTATCTGACCGACCGCCGGAGTCGGTTACCGCTTTGGCATCGACCGACGCCGGTATTTCAGCTTCGGGCCCCAGGCGAAACCCGCGAGGCGTGGCCTGATGTCGAACGTGCTAACGCCAGTTGCTCGCTCCGCTTGATATACTTTATGAGTTTAACTATCCGCACCACGCACTGTTGTGCGGCTGCTTCCCAACCTTGAATGGAGACCCCTGCATGAAGCACAAGAGCCTGATCCTGACCCTGGTCCTCGCCGCCGCCTTGAGCGCCTGTAGCAAGAAGGAGCAAACCCCTCAGCCCACCGAAGCCCCTGCGCCGGCTCCCATGTCCCAGTCCGCCCCCGCACCGATGGCCGCCCCCGCAGCCCCCGCGCCGATGGCCAGCGGCGAAGATGCCGCCAAGACCAAATACGAGACGGTCTGCGCCACCTGCCACGGCACCAACGGTCAGGGCGTGGCTGCCTTCCCGAAACTCACCGGCATGACGGCAGATCAGATCGCAGCCAAGCTGCAAGACTACAAGGCCGGCAAGCAGGTCGGCCCTCAGACGGCGGTGATGGCGCCTAACGCCAAGAACCTGAGCGACGATGAGATCAAGGCCCTGGCCAGCTATATCGCCGGTTTGAAATAAGCCCGCTTCGCCTTTCTGGGCCTGCCTGCTCGGAGGCAAAAAGGCGGCATCCCCAACCCCCCGGCCGCGCCGGGGGGACACATAAACAGCACCATCGGAGTTCCCGGAACCTGAGGTGAACACCGCTTATGTGCCGAAATCCCATGAATGACGCCGCCTTGCTGGGGCTGATGCGTATTGCCCTATTTCTGCACAGTCGCGGGGAGATGTTTTCCGACACCTTGAATCTGTGAAGCAGCCGGTTCCTGAGGCGGGAGGAACGCAAACCAGATGCGCACGGCGGGTAACGGTGCGCGGGTGGCCTGGGCAAATACCCAGGTCTGATCGTCCACGAGGTTGGGAAAGCGCTTCTTGAGATCCAGGATGAACGGAGAGGTCCGGGCAGCCCCGCGCAGAGTTGAAATGAACAAGGCGCCTTTCTGCGCCATGACGGTTTCGTCCACCCAGGGGTTTTCGGGCGGGTTGCCGTCGAAATAGGGGATAGGTTTGTCGGGAGAATAGGCCGCCACGGCAGCGACGAGATTTCTCTCCCCGACGACATATTTGAGGGGCCGGTAATATTGGCGGTGCCAGGCCCGGGTGGCTTCCTCCGCGATTTCCCGTCCGGGGTAGGTGATGGAAAAAGGGGGCTTGCCGGTATGGTAAGGCCTGACGTAGATGACCCAGTAGCACGCGAACACCAGCAATGCCGAGAAGGCAGATGTCGCCAGCAGAAAGGTGGCGAGTCTCTTTTGTGTCAGGACAGGCTTGAAGACCACGACCAGCGCCAGCCCGGCGAAGGAAAAGTAAGGGTAGGCCCAACGCGTAATCAGTTCGGCCTTCAAAATAACCGCGCCCGCAAGCGTGAGGAATAGTGGCCCCAGAGCCAGGAAGAGGACGAACCTGCGGTCGAAATCTCCGACTTCCGGCCTCTCCCCCCGTCCTCGGATCAGGGGCAGAAAGAGCAGCATCATAGGCAATAAGGCCGGCAACTGATCGATCATGAATCCCGTGGAGTGATGCCGGTCGGAGAAGGAGCTGGCGTCTTCCGTGTAGGGACTCGTACCCACCGTCATGTTCCCCAGGGCATAGTGCAGGCCGATGAAATCGTGTTTGGCCTGCCAAATCAGGTTCGGCGTCACCACCACGCCAGCCACAAGGATGGCGAGATAGAGGCCCGGCCGCTTGAAGGAACACCTGCCTTCCCCGGTCATGGCCAGTAGCGCCAGCAACACGGCGACCAATACCGCCGTTTCTTACTTGGCCAGGAAAGCGAGCGCTGCGCACAATCCGACCAGGCCCCAGTTCCACAGGTTCTGCCTGGTCAGCGCACGGTAGAAGGCTAGGCTCAAAAGGCCCCAGGTGGGCAGCATAGCCACATTCGGGTTGTAATTGAATGCGGCGAGGTTGTAGTAGTTGATGCCCTCCAGCAGCACCACCGAGACCAGGGCCAGCCAAGGGTCCACCATCCGGAGCGCAACGCGCCAAACGGCCCAGAAACACACCAGCACGGAGAACTGGGACAGCACGAACACGGGCCAGCCGACCGTCCCGCCAAGATCAGAGGCAAGGGCACTCAGCCAGGGGGCGAGAGGAGGGTGCTTGTCGTAGCCTGCCAGCCACATGTTGCCCCAGGCAATGGCCTCGAGGGTATCGTGGGGGAGGTTGTGATACATCAGGCTGGGCACCAGAACCCAGATCACTAAATGGGCGGCACAGAACAGCGCGAACCAACCCTGAGCGCTCAGTCCGGCGAGCCTTTCTGGAATGACTGCCACCTCTGGCGGGCGTGCTGCATGTGGCAGTTGCGTGAAATCGCGTGGTTGCAGCACGGATGTCCGGGCTGGACGGCTCCGCACTAGATCCGCAAGTCGACCATACAGGAGACGATATGGCTTGACTATTGTCCTTATCACGGTCGGCGGGCAGGGGGGAAAGGCGCGCAAATATACAGTTCTTTACATTTCTTCGCACATGGTTCTTCCCCCTTGGCACCGATAGCTAGGACGAAGCGTGCAGCCTGTCTGATCAGCGCCTGGCTTGTGTGATCTCTTGCGCATTTGGGCACCTGGGGACGATGCCTGCGACGATGCGATCACGTGCGCGCAAATCGTCTCCGAGGAACGCCCGCCGCTATGGCTTCGGCAGCGACAACGACCACGTCCATAGGCGACTCAACGGAAATTCTTGGCAGGGGAGGGTGGGCAGGCCCGGGCCATCCACGAGAACAAATTTAGGCAGCGCTCCCCGGCCGAGGAGCCGCCTGGCAGTCCCGTGACCGGCGTTCGGCCGAAAGCCTGGTCAATACATCTTGTAGGGCAGAAACTTGCCGTTGAGCACGATCTTGACCCTGTCACCCTTGGGATCGGCCTGGCGGGAGACGTCCAGGGAGAAATCGATGGCGCTCATGATGCCGTCGCCGAATTCCTCGTGGACCAACTCCTTGATGGTGGTGCCGTAGACCATGATCAGTTCGTAGAAGCGGTAGATCAGCGGGTCGGTGGGAATGGTGCCGGGCAGGGCGCCCTTGTAGGGCGACACCTGCAATTGGGCGACGGCGTCGGCGGGCAGGTCCAGCATGTCGCCGACGGTCCTGGCCTGGTCGGCGCTGAAGGTCATCTGGCCCAGGCAGCCGGCGGTGACCCATTCCTTGCTCTGGCCCA
Source organism: Thiobacillaceae bacterium (assembly GCA_046703865.1). Classification (GTDB taxonomy): domain Bacteria; phylum Pseudomonadota; class Gammaproteobacteria; order Burkholderiales; family Thiobacillaceae; genus JBJKSP01. Next base: position 22,720 of record JBJKSP010000051.1, on the reverse strand, counting down.
CGGCCTTGGCGATGTCCTCCCACTTGAGGCCTTTCTTGAGCTTGTTGGCGATGATCAATTCGGTGACTTCGAGGCGGTTCATGGTCTTGCTCCCAATCATGGACGGGTGATCCGGAGACGCGCGATACGGTAGAAGCGCCATCGGTGCGGTTCCCTCTTGCACCGTTGTCTTGCCCTGCCGAATCCGGTTCGGAAACCGCATTCTATGCGGCTTTCATGGCCTCGCCGAGATCAGTGCGTGGGATCTTCCGGCTTGCATCCACCGGGCATGGGTGAAGACAAAACCCGGTACCCGCCGGGGCCGTTACTGCGATCCGTCCGCATCTTGCGCTATAGCAACCACGGCCGTTTCCGGGCGCCATGGGCCGCCTGATAGAACGCAGTGCGGAACGCGGAGGGGTTGGATACCCCCTCCACCGCCAAGACGTCGCTGCTCGCGCCCCGGACCTTCACCGTTCCGTAGCCCAGCATGCGTCCGGCGAGGCTCTGGGCCACTTCCAGGCCTTGCACGCGATTTAGGAACATTTCCGAGGTGTCGATGCGAGCCAGGCCGGTCTTCACCACGATCCGCTGGTCGGTCACGGCCACCTCCACGGATCGGAGGCTCAGATAGACATAGACGGCAACCAGCAGTCCCAACCCGAAGGGCAGCAGCTTGACGGCTAAGGGGATACTGGGCTTCCAGCCGGTCATCAGCCAGGCCAGGGACAGGCAACACAGCAGCACCGACAGCAGGACAGCGCGGACGCGGGTCCACAGACTGAGCCTGCCCAGGTAAAGCAGGCGCTCTTCAGGACCGAGCCGGGCGGAAAGATAACCTGCCAATGTCCGTTCCTCGCGCCGGGGCGTGACCAAACCCGGTCGTGGTCAGGCCGGATTTTCCGACTGGCGCGGGAGGGCGTCGCCGTCGCAGGACCAGTCCGTGCGCGAATCCCAGAATATCCGTGCCTGGGGTTTGATGGGGGTCTCATCGTCCAGCGATCCCGCGGGGATGACCACCGCGCCGATTTCCGGCACGTTGCGTGCCACGGAACTCCCACAGTTGCCGCAGAACTGCCGGGTGAAGCGCTTGGCCTCAGGCAGCTTGTAGCTTTTCACCAGGGACTCGCCCGCTGTGAAGACGAGTTTCGCATTCGTCATCATCAGGTTGGTCGCGTGCCCGGTCCCGGAGGCCTTGCGGCAACGTGAGCAGTGGCAGTGGTAAAAGCGCTGCGGATCGCCGGTCACCTCATAGTGAACGGCCCCGCACAAACAACTTCCTTTCAGCGTGACTTGAGCCATTTGCATCCTTAGAACAACCGCGCCGGTCGGCGGTGTCGGGAAAGAGGACCCGCTACCTATCCGTCCCCGGGGGCCAATCATACTGATAGCTTCGACGGATCGACGGTCAGGATCGATCCCGTAATGTAACCCGGGCGCTAAGCTCGTTCCATGGGGGCATGCCGACTTCCAACCGGGCTCCATCATCTCGGAGATCCGGCATCGCGCCCAATGAAAACGGGCACCTGGATGGTGCCCGTTTTCTCAACTGTCGGGGCCGTCGGCTGCAGCCCTGCGGCGACTTCTCAGAAGCCGGGTTGCCAGTAGAACCACTGGGGCATGTAGAAGCGCGGCGCAAACCATTGGCCGGGGGGCGGGATGAAGAATTCGTCCCTCGCACTCAGCGCCTCCAGGAGCTGATGGCGCTCAATGGGCGGCAGGTTTTGTTGGTCCGTGACCTGTTCCCGGATCGAATCCAGGCTGCCGGTGAACGACTGCTTCACCAGTTTGCCATTGTCGCCGCGATAGTGGATCTCGGCCTTGAAGCTCCCGTCTTCCAGCTTCTTGAGCGAGAGCGAGTCGAAGCTTGCCCAGTTGCCCTCGGTCAGGCCCGGGGGAGTTGCGTAAGGGCTTGGCGGTGTAGCGTAAGGACCGGGATGATGCCGATGCATGCGCATCCCCAACTGCGGAACGACAGTTTCAGGCTGCCCCTGAATCTGGCCGAGCGTGACCTGGATGTGCTGCACCGCGCCGGCCCGCACCAGGCTCAGCGTCACCGTCGTGTTGGGGCTGTCCGCCCGGACCAGATGGCTCAACTGGTCCGCCGAATACAGCTTCTGATCGTTGTAGCCGATCAGGATATCGTAGGCCTTCAACCCCGCCTTGGCTGCCGGCGAACCGGCTTCGACCTCACGGATCAGCACACCCTGACCGGATGGCAGGATGTCCCCCAACTGTGCACGCAACACGTCGGGAACCGGCCCCAGCAGCACCCCAAGGTAGCCACCGGTGGTCTGCATCTGAACCTGGGGCGGCGTCGCCGGCGTGGTCGTGTCGGCCGCCGAGGCGGTTGTGGCTGCCAGGGGTGCGGTCAGCGCCAAAGCGATGGAAACTGCAAGTATTCGATACTTCATCAATCAACCTCCTTGTCAGTAATACTCAATGTTTGAGACCACCGGGAGGATGACCGGTTCAGATCGTGAAGGGCAGGCTCGGGTGCCTATCACAAGTTCGAAAACGCAGGAGGTGAAAGTATTTGAGCATGGTCCGGCCCGCCAACGGATGTCGTGCCCCGCTCCCAGGGCATACGGGTGTGGTTCGGTGCGGATGCCCTGTCACGGCTCATCGAGATGCAGCGACCCATGGGTAAGGCGGCGCATCGGGTGCACAAAAGGGGGATTCGCCATGGAGGCGCTACCCTTAGAATTCCGGCCACATCTCGATCCAAGCATCCCTGATTTCAACAACGCCCGGCCATGCTCAATTTTTAACCATGACATCACCAGAGCCTGATTCCGTTCATAGAGCTTTCATCAGACTCAAGTGGTCGGTCGTTCTTTACGTTTTGCTCATCGTTTACGCCAGCCTATTGCCATTCAGGGGTTGGCGGGCGCCACATCCCTGGACCAACCCCCTTTTTATGCCATGGCCGCCCTATGAGCCGGGTTCGGACATTCTCATCAATGTTCTCGCCTATCTGCCCCTGGGTTTTCTCTTGAGTCGTTTCTGGAAGCGATCCAACCGGTTTGCCGGGTTGGCGCTCGCAATGATGACGGGCTTCGCCCTCAGTTTTTGCATGGAATTGCTTCAGGAGGCCCTACCCCGCCGCGTTTCCTCCGTAGCGGACATCTTCAACAACACCCTGGGCACCCTCATCGGCGCACTGATGGCCCTTGGCCTGTCATCCGAAAGCCCCATCGGACGCCGTCTGTATACTTGGCGGGAGCGATACTTTCTCCCTGGCACACAGCCCATGCTGGGCTTGGTGGCCATGCTGTTATGGGCGACTACGGAACTGTTCCCCTACGCCCCCGCCACGAGTTGGCGCCTCATCCGGGCTGAGCTGTACCCCTTCGCCCACACCCTGCGTCATCCCGAACTGTTCAATTTCGACCTGGCCCTCGTGGATGGCTTATCGATCTTCAGCATCGGGATGCTTGCCCGCAGCGTCATGCTGGAGCCGGTGATGCCGCCACTTGCGGCGCTGGTCCTTGGCGTGACATTTCTCAAGGTCGTCGTTGCCTACCAGATACTGTCCCTGGAATTCTTCTGCGCAGCCTTGGTGTCGCTGGCCATCGTCTCCCGGCTGACCTGGCAGAACCGGCGCGGCTTGGCCACGTTGGGCCTGGCAGCCATTGCCCTGGCGAAGGTGATGGAGGAGGTTCAACCCGGCAACAGCCTCTTCGGGTATCTCCCCTTCAACTGGATACCCTTCGCCGCGCACGTGGGCAGCCTTGCCGGCATGCACGACATCCTCGAAACGCTCTGGCTCAGCCTGGGGCTCGCTGCATTTGCACGGATAGCCACCGGCGAGCGCCATCGACGCAGAGTCAGTCTGCTGGGCGGCGGTGTCTTGTTCAGCGTGTGGGTCACGTTGGAGTGGTACCAGAGATACCTGCCAGGGCGTGTGCCGGACATCACCGACCCACTACTCGGGCTACTGATCTGGTGGGCTGGCTGGGCGGTTGAGTGACACCATGCTTTGGGGCGCTCACCCCTCCACAAGCGCAGGAGAGAACGATCTTCGCTTGACCGCACTGGATGTTCCTGCCAAAGACCTGAGCCTGAGGCGCAAGGACGGCAAGCGAACCAGCACCCAGGAAGCCCCCCATGAGTGCCCGGCTGAGTTTTGTCGATCTGGCCTTTGCGGCCGTGAAGCCCACGCGCTGGCCCCACAGGTGCGGGAGACGATCAACGCCCGGCTGCGCGAGCGGGGTCTGATGTTCAGAAGCGGCACCATCGCTGTTTGCCCTGGCCAATGGGCACATGGGGCCCAAGGCATTGTTGCCGGAGACGCCCAAGGTGCGTCCGTGATCGACCGAAAGGGCCAAATACAGGCCGCAGCCGCCCTTCCAAACCTCGATTCGAGGGTGATAGTGCTGAAATATTGGGTACCTCCGGATTCGAAGGCTCTATTCCGCGATCCGGCCGCATCATCTCGGGTCAAACTGCCGACTTTTTCGGTGTTTCCCCGGCACTTATCACTCTGTCCAGTTTTCCTGGGCCACCTCTATCCTTCCTTCGCGGAAAGCGCTTACCCGTACCTATCCGAATTACCGAAATCCAGTTACAAAGTGCTTACATTCTGGATATGCGGCCACAAACGAATACGACCTCCTAGCCTCCCAAGGGAGACAGTAGGAGTTTGACGTTTGAGGGGTTGTTCATCGTAGAGACTTTCAACCCGGGGATACTTACTCTGGAAGCCGCATTGTTACAGGTGGCGAGAAAGGAACCATTGACGCCATGAAGCAGAACTCATTCGATGGGCCAGACTGGGCTGGCGAGGATCGCCGGTCACCGGCGCTGTTGTTCTTGCACATTCCCAAGACGGCTGGCACCTCTGTTACCAATATGCTTAGGCAGCGTTTCGACCATCACCGCTGCTTCTTGGACGCTGACATCCACGAGAAACAAGTTGTCGACCTCAACGACTACGATTTCATTCGTGGGCACGTGACGTTTGCTTATGTCGACAGGTTGCGCGAGCCTTGCGTGGTCCTGACGTTTCTTCGCAATCCGCTGGAGTGGGCGATGTCGGCTTGGGCCTATGTCCGTGCGGAGTTTCACCGGCTTACCGCGGTGGCCGGCACGTTACCCAGCCCGACGGCGGACTGGCTGTACCTTTTGTGTCGCCGCAGCAAGGAACTGTCAATGGTCGAGTTTTTGCACCGTGAGCCAGACTTGGCTCGCGCCGCGTTGAGCAACATGCAAACTCGTTTTCTGCTGAACCAGGAATTTGAGTGGCACGAATTGCCGGAGCTGGGAGAAACGCAACTCAACGATGCGCTCCGTAACCTCGATCGATGCGACGTGATCGGCCTGGTTGAAGAAATGGACGCCTCAATGGAATGGTTGGCGAAACGCATGGGATGGAGCGAATTCGGCGCTGCGAGACACGATAATCGGACGAGCAATCGTCCATCGTTTGATTCGCTCGATTCCGACTCGCAGTCCATCCTGATCGAGTGGAATCAGCTTGACCTGCGACTTTACGAGCACGGGCGGAGACTCATCGCCGAACGACGTCCTGGATGCCCGTCCGTGCCGAGTCGCTTGCCATCGCTCCAGGATTTTCGCTTCGACCAGCCTCTGCATGGCGCCGGTTGGCATGAACGGGAATTCGATGCACAGGGTTGCTTTTGCTGGGCGGGCCCGAGCGAAAGAAGCTGGCTGGACTTCCAGGCGCCAGCCCAGCAGGGCGACCATATTCTGACGTGCGCGGTTGCGCACGTGATTCATGCCGACGTGCTGACAGGCTTCCAAGTGATCGTGAATGACCAGCCAGTAGCTGGCAGCTTTCGACAGGAAGAAGGGCGCATCGTTTGGGAAGGACGGGTGCCGGCAGCCGTGCTGACTCGGTGGCGGGATCGTCTTCGGGTAAGCTTTCACACGCCGAAACGCTTCCGTCCCAGTGAACTTCATCTCCAGAGTACGGATCATCGGCCCCTGGGCGTCGCCTTCCGACGAATGGAGCTGCGAGCGGCGTAGCAACCGGTTCGCATGAGCCGGTTCTTCCGTTCAGAACGCGTCGTCCACGATTGCGGGCCTCTTTCTTGACGCCATGATCGCCGGTCGGCCCACCCAGCCGGGGAACTCTGGGGGATAGTGAACGAGTTCCACTTGTTCGAAACATCTCTCGAACTGCTCCACCATCCACTCGACATTGGGCGCAACCAAGTGCGCGTGCACCTTCCTGCCATCGTTCTCCACATAGCTCCAAAGGATGCCGGTGATCACGACCTTTCCGTCCCACGGGGTTGCCGGTCGGTAGGGAATCGTGACTCCCGCCAGCAGCGAGGGATCGGTCAGCGGTACAAAACAGCTTCCCGACGGCGAAGTCCACGACCAAAGGTTGCGAATCACCTGCTGCAACTCGGCGATCGACTCGACCAGGCTGTAGGCGTACCACATGCACGAGACGAGGTCCCACTGGTTATCCCATTCCGGCAGCGGCTCACGAAAATCGTGCTCAATCAGAGGAATATCTTGATTGCCCCGGCGTGCCAATCGCAACATGGCGGGTGAAAGATCCAGACCGGCTCGCTCGATACCCGGAAAATGCCGCAAGAAATAACCCGTGCCGCAAGCCACGTCCAGCCACCTCGCCGTCGGGTGTAAGAAACGACGCAACCATTCCAGTTCGAAATCGCTGTGCAACCGCGTCGCAGGAGAGAGCAGGAACTTCGCCTCGTATTCCTCTGCATAGGCGTCATCATAGAGACGCCAGAGAGCGTCCTGTTTCATGCGGTTCTCCTACTTCTCCGATGGAGTTTAAACTACCGATATTGATGGGCCAGGCGGCAACGCAACGCCATGACCACGGCCAGGAGATCGCCTGCCTGGACGCGAAAGTTGCGAAAGAAGAGCAGGACGCACAAGATTGGGAACCAGGCCCAGTTTCGATTGGCAAGCACCAACTGTGTCGTCACTGCCAGAGGAAACCAGATCTCGTAGAAGAAGTCATTTGCGAACGGAACGCTGGCTCTGGTATTGCGCGGATCGTCGTTCAGGGCGAACTGGAAACCGAGTCGATACTTGATTAATTCTACCGTGCCGTAAAACAGCAGGCCGACGGCGGCTAGGGGACAACATTCCAGCACGGCGAGAACCACCGCCAGGCTGTAAGGGAATTCTAGGCCGACATTGTACCGCGGCATGAATCGCTCCAGCCTTGCCGGCGACAGGGTTCCGACAAGAGTGGTTGTTCCCGACGCAGCGTCACACTCGCGGTCAGCCGCCTGATGATTCAGGATCCCCTTGATCCCCAGAACGCAGGACCACCCGACTAGGGCGATGGCGATGGCGATGGTGCCCAAGGACGGCACGGCGCGGGCAAAGACCGTCAGCACGAACAGTGTCGGCGTGACGTGCGAGCCTGCCGCATCGCAGAGAACTCCCCAGATGCCACGTTCCTTCAAGCGGATGCCGGGCAGAGAATAGATCGTCGGCCACAAATAGTTGAGCGACAGTAGCAGGAATCCCCACGGCGAGTAATCGACGGCCGCAGTGGGCAGAAAACCGGCGCCAACCAGGGCAACGCAGATCGCTGCTGCCCGTCGCCGGCCCAACCGGGCCACGGCATTGGGCTTTCCGGCACGGGCGTCTGTATCCACATCGAAGAGATCATTCACGACATGGCCATACGAGGCGACGCAGACAATCGAGAAGAAGACGCAGCCCAGCAACAGGGCCCCCTGGCTAACCGTGATCCCCAATAGGAGAATCTGCACGCAGGCCGTGGCCAGCAGCGGCGGCAGTTTGGAAAACCACCAATTGTTCACTCGAAATACTGATCGGATCCACCCCAAGCCCCGTGCTAGGCGATTCCTTTGCGAGGGCGATGAGCCAGGTTCCTCGTCTGCGTCCAATCGCCGGGCAGACCTTGCCTCTAAACGGTGGATGATGTCCAACCGAGCCACGCATTCCGCTTCCAAGCGGTGAATCAGATCCAGCCTGGCGCCGCATTCGGCATCGAGCCGACCGCAGTGCGCCTGTAGCTGCTCGATCACTCTCTGTCGCGCTTCGGACTCCGCCTGGGACGCCTGCAACTCGAATTGCAGGCGATCGGCATTCTCGTTCATGCATCGGTTTGCCAGACTCGTAAAGAGCGCGCTGATAGCGGGGCCGGGGTCCATGGCCATTGCCGCAGCCCCGGTTTGGGCGTCTGTGACGGGAACGGAATGCTTCGGGCGAATCGTTTTGCGTTCGGTGTCGGCGAGCAAATCATGGTAAAGCTCGGAGTGGCGCGCGGCGAACGTCGAGTAGGAATGCTCCGTCGCGACGATGTCCCGGCCATTCTGGCCAAGGGTTCTGCGCGCGAGCGGGCCAGACGCCAGCGAGAGAATGGCCTGCTGCAATCGCCCCTCGTCTCCGACCGAAACGACGTGGCCATTCCATCCGTCCCGAAGCACTTCCGGTATCCCCCCCACCCCAAAGGCAACCACAGGGATCGCACAGCCAAGCGATTCGAGCAACATGTTGGGGAGATTGTCTTCCAGCGAAGGCAACACAAAAATATCCGCAGCCGAGTAGACCAGCGCCATCCGGCGTTCTTCTTCCACTCTGCCTAAGTGGGCCATTGGCCAATCTCGTTCCGCCCAATGGTCTGGCATGGCTCCCACCCAGAGCACCTTTCCATCGGCCGACTTGAACCGCGGATCCTGAATACAGTCGCTGAAGACGCGTTCGAGTAGGGGGAAACCCTTGCGTTTTTCTTCTCCGTGGTCGGCACCGGCAAGCAGAACCGTGCCGTCCAGGGGGATGCCGAGCGCCGCCCGCGCTTCCCTTCGAGGAACAGGGGAAAAGACGCGCGAGTCGATCCCGTGCGGAATCACTGCCACCCGCGATACGGCTCGAAAGAGGGCACTTCCGCGAACCCGGTCAGCCATCCATTGGGAAGGCGCGACCAGAGTCAGATTCTCCATCGACCAAAGCTCCCGCTTATCACGCAGCACGGCCGCGGGAACGCACATGCTATCCGACCGCAACTGGGGACACGCCGAGCAAGTGGAGCAGTAACGGTGGCAGCTCGACGGGAAATGGCACCCTCCCGTGAAAGACGCCAGGTCGTGCAATGTCCAGACCACGGGCTTGCCGATTGCCAAGAGATGACCCAGGGTCGCGGGAGTCTGAAAGGACGAAACCCAGTGCAGGTGGATCACGTCCGCGGACTGAATCGCCGGGTGTGCGGAAAGGTCGCACCCCAGCAGGGAAAGCGAAAAATGAGTATTGCTGAGTTCCGTACGGTTGCGATGAACATACCTGCTCTCAATCGCCGCGACGGACTGGACCAAACGGGGCTCATGAAGCGGCTCAGGCTTAACCTCTTCGACCGTCTCATCCTGAGACTGCTTCCTCAGGACCAGAAACTGGGAACCGACGCCGTGGGCACGGAGCGCCTGGTGCAAGCGATAGGCCGCAATCGCCGCTCCGCCTTGCCGGTCACTGGCACTGACATGCACCACCTTCATCCCATGGGTCCTCGCTTGGTCTCCAACATTTCTCAGCTTTCGGCTTCATAAAGGCCGAGCCGCATCTGACGAGAAAAGGCCAGCCCTTTTCCGTCCTGTGTTGTGCCAGCGGCTTACCAGACGGGCAAGTCGATGTAAAGTCCAGCGTCGCCGACCGTTCGAGTTGACCTGCTCCATACACGACAGACTTCAGACCGGCCGAATCCAAGAACGTCTGAAACTGCCGGCCATCGTACATGCCGCTCATGACCGAACAACTGTGCCACTGTGCTCTCATGAACGGCTTCGTTAGGTCCCCCCAGGAGATTCAAATGACTCTCAACGGTTGGCAACGGCTTGGAGTGGTGCTTACGGCGGACCACAGATCCCTTCACCACACACCGATGAACGTCTGAGTAGGCCGATGAAGCTGACACGAGCCCAAGAATCAGGATGACCGATGCTTTCATGGTTTTCCCTCCGCTACGGTCGAACGGGAACTGGCGTCTTGCCCAAGGCCTCCACCACGTCGTGCAGGAACGCCTCGTGATCCCAGGCTTCGGGGTCCAGCGTGAGGCCCGGGCGAACCACTACGAGATCAAGCGAGGGGATGACCGTGACATACCGGGCGCCATGGCCGGCGACATGAAAGGCATCGGGGGAAACCAGATAGGGCCTGCCCGGTTCGGTACGGTCGGGGGACGGCACCTTGACCCAGAAATGGGCGCCGTATTCCTCCTTCCCATCGGAGGGTGCCGGTGTGCGGCTGTAGCGTACCCACCCTGCAGGCAGGATGCGCTGATGACGCCATACGCCATCGTTGAGGTATGACAGCCCGAAGCGTGCCCAATCGCGCGCGGTGGCCCAGGCGTAAGACGAGCCCATGGGCGTCCCGGTGGCATCGGGCTCGATGAGGGCGCTGGTCATCCCCAGGGGAGCGAACAAGACACGCCGGGCGAACACCGGGTAGGTCTCGCCCGGCGATCGGGCGATGAGGCGGGACAGGACGGCAGTGGTGCCCGTGGAATAGCTGAAGTGCCTCTCCGGCGTGTGGCGAGGGGTTCGGCAGCCGCGTAGGCCGCGCTGTCACCCGTTCCATAGAGCATCTGCACTACGTCCGAGAGCGGATCGTCGTAACTCTCGTCGAATTCCAGGCCCGACGACATGTGCAGCAACTCGTCCAGAGTGATGGCATGGCGAGGGTCAGTCGGGCTTGACCATTCCGGGACCGGGACCGGGACCGGTGCCGGTGCCGGTGCCGTGAGCCTGAGACGTCCCCATTCAATCAGGATACTCACCTTTCTCAGGGCGGGCGGGGGAAAGTCATCCGGCCGCCCCGATGCGTGGGGCTGCGGCACCCGCACGGGGACGGGCGGGCGGTCGAAGACCAGGGTGCATCCCAGTCCGGGACGATAGACGGCCCTGTGCCGGCCGGCGCCGAAGATGTCGGCGCTCACGGTATCGCCTGCCTTGTCGAGGTGCCAGTCCGCCAAACTCAGGATGAAGGAGTGGAAAGCGGGTAGATCGACTCGGGCCACCGTATCGGCATCGCTCCCTCCCACAAAGACCTCGGAACACATATATTTGGCCGTGAAGGCGCTGCCCAGTCCCGCCAGGCGCTGAGCTTCGTAACCCACCGTAGCGAAGAGCGCAAGGGCCAAGGTGACAAGCAACAGTCTTGGTAACCCGGGTATTGGCATGTCGGCTATCCTCGGCCTTTTCGAGCCGGATCAGTGCCCGTCTCAGGACAAAGAAGCCCGGTGCTGCCCGATAGTCATATCAACCTGAAGGAACATTCAATGGCGCTGTCTACCTCAGAAATTGAAGACCTTAAGATAGCCAAGAATATTCTTGAAAATCCTGGGCTTGCCGCGAAGATCAGCGACTTTGTCGGTTCACCGATCGAGAAGGGGTTCGCGATGCTGCCCAAGAACTGGAATCGTGTGATGAAGGAGGCAGCGACAAAATCCATTCAAAGAGCACTCGATGTGGCCTTGTGGACGATGGATCGTAGCCAGCCTGAAGCGCCGTCAAACCGGTGGCATAAATTGATGGTGGGAACAACCGGGGCGGCCGGAGGTGCCTTCGGGCTGCCCGCTCTCGCGATTGAGTTGCCTGTGTCGACGACGATCATGCTCAGGTCAATTGCCGATATCGCTCGAAGTGAAGGTGAGAATCTGGGAACGCCAGACGCAAGACTGCAGTGTGTCCAAGTTTTCGCGCTGGGCGGTCGCTCAATAAACGACGATGCGGCGGAGACGGGATATTTTGCCGCGCGAGCGGCCATGGCCAAAGCCGTCTCCGAGGCCGCGACCTACTTGGCCAAGACAGGTTTATCGGACACGGGCGCGCCCGCCATTGTTCGCCTGATTGCTCAAATTGCCTCCCGTTTCTCGATTGTTGTGTCTGAAAAGGCGGCCGCCCAAGCCGTGCCCATCGTCGGCGCCTTGGGGGGCGCAATGATAAACACATTATTCATGGGCCACTTCCAGGATATGGGGAAGGGACACTTTATTGTCCGCAGGCTGGAGCGCCTTCATGGTCCGGAAGAGGTTAAGCGAGCATACGAGGGGTTATAACGGCCCTGTCTAGATTCAGATATCGCCTTCACCTCGAAATGTTGTGCTTTGCCCACAAGAGCCGTTCGACGCTTAGAGTCCTATTTCTAAAAGATCGCTGCCGAAGGAGTGAGCTGAGAACTCTGTCTACTGTGTGACCCGTTTCGTCTGGTTGCCGGTTGGGCCCAAGAGCAAGGCGGCGTCCCTCTGCCGGTAAAAGCGGAAGTGGTCGCCGCCTGCGCGCTTGGTTCGGTAAAGGGCGTCATCGGCGTGCCTGAAAAGGGCGCGGATATCCTTCCCGTCTTGCGGATACAGCGCGATGCCGATGCTGGCGGTGACGAAGCCCTCGCGTTTGCGCACGACAAACGGGGTGCGCAGGGCCTCGTTAAGCCCATTGGCCAGAATCGCCGCATCCTGCTCCCGAGCCAGGGTCTCCATCACCACCACGAACTCGTCGCCTCCCATCCGCGCCAAGGTGTCTTCGGCACGGACACGGCCCTTGAGGCGCTGTGCCACCTGCTTAAGCAACCGGTCACCCTCTGGGTGGCCGTAGGCGTCGTTGACGTACTTGAAGCCGTCCAGGTCCAAAAAGAGGACGGCGACCATGCCACCCCTGCGTTTGGCCCGCGCCAGGGCATGCTCGGCGCGGGCAAGAGCCAGCGTGCGATTGGGCAGCTGGGTGAGGGAATCATGATGCGCCTCATGCTCAAGCCGGTCCTCGCGGCGCTTGCGCTCGGTGATGTTCTCGATTACCGCGAGGACGTGTTCAGGCTCGGGGCTGTAGACCGAGATGGCAAGCCACAGATCCAGGGCCGGGAGGCGGGTCTCGAAGCGTTCCGGCAGCCCACCCGAGCTGACGCGGCCGAAGCTTTCCAGCAGCTCGGGGTTGCTCTCCCGCAGGCCTGGCAGAACCTCACTCGCGCACCGGCCGACCACGCCCGTCAAACCGGTCTGAACCCCGAATGCCGGGTTGACGTCCAGAAAGTGGAAGTCGGACGGGCGGGCGGCCCTGAACCGCATGCGGCCATACGCCACGCCATAGGGCATATGCTGACACAGGAAGCTGCAGGTCGCGGCGCTGTGGCCCACTGCAGGTTCCTTGTGAACATCGATGCGCTTGCACATGGCGGTTGCCTGGTGAAGCCGAACACCCGGTGCGACCCCGGAGAATGGGCCGCCCTGTGTCCAGGGCATTGGCTTCAAGTATTCACTCCGATCTCGGATTCCAGATAGGGATAATCTAAGGGAGGCGAGTCCCAGTCACCGCTGAACACCCCATCAGGGTCCATGCGTGGTCGCCCCGCCTTCCCGGGCAATAGGATCCGCAGATGATCGGCATCCTCTTGCGTGGTCGTCCCCGCCAGCATTCTCCGGCGCAGCTCGACCGAGACCGGTACGCCGAGGCCGACCAACGTGGTCAAGTCCCATGAATAGGCAGTGCCATGGGTGATGTGTGAGAGAGCTAATTCAAGGGTATGCATGGTTCACTCCTCATCGATGGGCGGTCACAGCGCACAATCGGACCGCGATGGAGCCATGGCCGCCACGTTCCCCAACCTGCCGAGGAGGTGGCGCTCCTCGTAAACATTACAATTTCAGTATAATCTTACGAACTTCTCGTCTCCGCGCGCGAGCCCAGTCCGCCCGGGGACACATCCAAGATGTTGCCCGCGGGCAACAGCGAGGTGGGGTTTGCATAAGGTGCGCCTGACCTGCCGGAGATCATGCCCTAAGACCTGTGCGGGCGTCCCCTCTGTCCCCTGTTGTAGTGTTCTCGCAATCATCTCCCGTATCACCTTCGCCCCATCTCCAGAGGTACGCCTGGCGGCGCCCGAACCACCAGTGAGAACCGTCACGATTCAACTTGCCGATTACATCGTATTCATCGGCGCACCAGGCCCGATGCGATAGTGCTGCACGATCGCGACCGCGATGGTCGGTGGATCGACAACAATTGAAAGCAGGGTTCAATTCAGTCAGTGAAGATGCTTCGCGTTCAAGCCCCTTTATGCAGACGCCGCTGGTCGCCTACGCACGGTCTCGAACCTGTCTGGTCCTCCACTCAGGTACGCCTCGAAGGTCTGAACCGGAACTGGCTTACCGAACAGATAGCCCTGGTAGGCATGGCAGCCCTCGCGGGCCAGGAAATCCCGCTGGGCCTCGGTTTCCACCCCCTCCGCGATCACCGACAGCCCCAGCGTGCGAGCCAAGGCAACGATAGTACGGGCGATGGCTGCATCGTTCGCGTCGGTGAGCACATCGCGCACGAACGACTGATCGATCTTCACCTCATCCAGGGGTAGGCGCTTGAGATAGGCGAGCGAAGAATAGCCGGTACCGAAATCATCCAACGAGAAGCCAACGCCACGGATCTTCAGGGCCGTCATCTTGGCGATAACGTCCTCGAAATCGTGTAAAAGCAGGCTCTCCGTGAGTTCGAGCTTTAGCCTTCGCGCATCGGCCCCTGCGTGATCCAGCGCGGCCAGCACCTGGGGCGCGAAATCCGGCTGTCTGAACTGGCGGGCGCTTACGTTGACCGCAAGGGTGAGATGGGCCGTCTCCGGCCGGCCGGCCCAGTCCAGCAGTCGGGCACAGGCGCTCTCCAATACCCATTGGCCCAGTGGCAGGATGAGCCCGGTGTCCTCGGCCAGGGGCATGAATTCGCCTGGCGAGACCAGGCCGCGTTCCGGATGCCGCCATCGCACCAACGCCTCGGCCCCCGTCAGTCGGCCGTCTTGGTCGACCTGGGGCTGGTAGTACAGGACGAACTGATGATGCTGTAACGCCTGGCGCAGGTCTGCCTCCATGGCGGCCATGGCGTTGACCATGGACTGCATGCCCTGATCGAAGAAGCGAAGGACGTTGCGACCTGCGGTCTTCGCCTGGTACATGGCCAGATCGGCCTGTTTGAGCAATTCTTCAGCGGTGGCCCGGTGCGCCAGGAACAGGGTGGCGCCGATGCTGCTGGTGCTGTACTTCTTGTGCCCGGCGAGCTGGTAGGGCTGATTGAGCGTGGCGAGAATCTTTTCGCCTGCCGTTCTGGTCTGGGTAGCAGCCTCGTCGGCATGTGCACTCAGTCTTTCGAGGATGACGACGAACTCGTCGCCGCCGAAACGGGCCACCGTATCGTCTTCACGGACGCAGCCGAGCAGGCGCTCGGCCACCTGCTCGAGCAGGAGGTCACCCGTGGGGTGGCCTAGGGTGTCGTTGAGGGTCTTGAAGTTGTCCAGGTCGATGAACAGTAGCGCCCCGCTGTGTCCACTGCGTGCGCTGGCGGCCAAAGCATGATTGAGCCGGTCCGTCAGCAGTCGCCGGTTGGGCAGGCGGGTGAGGGGGTCATAGAAGGCGAGATTTCTGATCTCCTCTTCCGCCGCCTTGCGCTGGCTGATGTCGTTGATCGTGCCCACGTAGTGGGTGATCTCGCCGCTGCTGCCCTTCACCGCGGTAATGCTGAGCCAGCCGGGATATACCTCGCCGTCCTTGCGCCGGTTCCAGATTTCGCCAGCCCATGCGCCGGTGCGATTGAGCGAGTCCCACATCGCGGCGTAAAAGGGCCCATCGTGGCGGCCGGAGCGCAGCAGGCGAGGTGTTTGTCCCAGAGCGTCCGTGGCCGTGTAGCCCGTCATCTCGGTGAAGGCCTGATTGACCCGCTGGATCACGCCACGACTGTCGGTGATGACGATGGAGTCCTGGGCCTGGAACGCGGCGGCGGCGATACGCAAATCGGTTTCCACCAGGTGGGCTTGGCGGAGCCGGTGGCGCACGAGCATCCACGCCGCCACGATCAGCACGCTCCCTACGCAGGCGAGCAGGATGAAGGCTCGGTCCCGTTCCCGGCCGAGGCCCACCAGTTCACCCAGGGGGTGCGCCACATGCAATGTGATGCCATCCTCGGGCAGGCCCTTGGAGGCAAATACGACCGGGACCTGTCCATCCCCGATACGAACGGCGCCGGGGAACTGCCCGCCGAGCCAAGGGGTGATTTCCAAGGGTTCCAATGACTGACGCCGGTACTGCAATTCCCGTGCCGGGACCGACATCCTGGTCGCCGGCGCGTTGGGCAGGGTGTGGAATTCGAGGCGTGGGTCCGGGGCCAGGACGATGACGCCGTTGGTATCGGAAATAAATGCGCTGGCCGGTTTGGTCCAGGCAGCGAATTCCCGGATGTCGCGCTTGACAATGGCGGCGCCGAGGAATCGCCCGTTCTGGAAGATGGGGGCCGAAAAGTACAGGCCGGCCACCTTGCTCACCCTCCCGATAGCATACTGATGGCCGCGTCGTCCGGCACGGGCCTGACGGAAGTACTCACGGAAGGCGAAATTGGCACCCACAAAGCTGTCGCGCTCATGCGCGTTGCTGGAGGCGATACAGTCACCCGCAGCATTCATGACCCACACCACGTCGGCGTCGAGATCAGTGGCCACGCGCCCCAGGGTTTTGTCCAGTGCATGCAGTGTACTGTCCGATGTCCAGCCCTGTTTGCGTGCCTGGTAAGGCAGGCCTGAAGCCACCGCATCCGGGCCGAAGCGCTGCAGCGCCCGATGAACCCCGGCATCCCTGGAGACCATCAGTGCAATGGCTTTGAACAGCTGTATGCCCTGGCCGACGCTGTCGGCCACCTGCTCCACCTCCTGCCTGGCGAGTTGAGCATCCTGCAGGTACAGGTGGTGGGCGAGACGGTCATAGTAGTAATCAGCGCCCAGCCAGGCGAGGGCAACCCAGCCGGCAACCGCCAGGGCAACGCTCGTGTAGGATCGTCCAAGCAAGAACAGCGTGAGCCTCCTTTGTCGTTGTCTGCCAACCCGGCGTACCCATCGCCCCGAAGGCGGCCAGGCCCTGCGCAAGGCCCCGGGTTCGTGCCCCGACCCGGTGCGGACCGAGGCTGCGGGGCGAGATCAGATCGCGCTAATTTAGGGCATATATCGGAGGGGAGAACGAAACCTTGAGTCTGGAAGCGAACCCGGCACACGGCTGGCGTATCTACCCGACGCAGGTTGCCCACGGGTAGCCCCGCGGTCAGGTCATGTAACCCCTGGACATGCAGGCACCGGTATAAACAGCGGCTTAAACATTGGCCTTCCACGACTCTGAACGGCCGGTTACAACCCGTGGCCGCCTATCTCGGCCCCAACCCCGACTATCCCAAACGAGGCGATTGCGCTCGTTCATCCAGTGAGGAAGCGATCATTCAGGAAAGACCACTGACTGGCAGGAAGCCACGGCAGTGAGTCGAGCCAGCCGAGGCCACGCAGAGTCGGCTGCCCAGCTTCTCCAGTCAGCCTGTACCAGGCTTGTTTGATCCCTGCCGGGCGAGGCATTTCATCCGTCTGGTCGGGTCTGCCTTTGATGCTGCACTCTTTCCGGGCCTCCCTTGCAATAGCGAATTCGTCATCTTTTTGATGCTAGTCTCAGCGCGAGCAACCAGTCCGGCAGGGCATGGTCCAATTCACCGTCGTCGAGGCCCGAGGCCCGTGCCGGTCTTCCTCGGCTCAACCAAGAAACGATGTCAACACGCCCCGGTATTTTAGGAGCCTGCTCATGCGCAAACTATTACTCGTAACCCTGTTGGGCCTCGGTGCCACCCTCCCGTTGGCCGGTTGCTTTCCGGTGGTGGCCGCCGGCGTCGGTGTGGGGGCCATGATGGCTGACGACCGCCGATCCGCCGGCACCTATCTGGATGACGAGGTGGTCGAGCTCAAGGCCTTCGATCGATTCCACCGTGCCAGACTGGACGGGGTCCACGCCGGCTTCACCTCCTTCGACCACCGCCTGCTCATCACCGGCCAGGCCTCCACCGAGGCGCTCAAGGACAAGGTCGGCGAGATCGCACGGGGGGTGCCCGGCGTGCGGGAGGTGTTCAATGAGCTGACCGTCGGCAAGCCCATCGATTTCAGAACCCGCAGCAACGACAGCTTGATCACCGCCAAGGTCAAGACCCGGTTCCTGGGCGACAAGCGCTTCGACGCCAACCACGTGAAGGTGGTCACCGAGGACGGGGTGGTCTACCTCATGGGTCTGGTCACGCACGCCGAGGCGAGCGCGGCCGTAGAGGCGGCTGCCCACACCTCGGGGGTCAAGCGGGTGGTGAAGGTCTTCGAGTACACCGACTGACAACCGCATTCGCCATCCGGACCTTTCCGGATACCCGGCTTCTGTCACATCCGGTAACACATGCTTACCGGTCAGCAACCGCGCCGGAACACGGGGCAGTTAGGCTGCAATCGTGTCAACCCGATAGGAGTGAGATGATGAAAGCCAGATTTGCAATCCCGGTCGTCCTGGTGGCGGGTTTCGCCGCCTTCGCCAACACCGCTTCGGCCTCGGACGAGGTATTCGGTGCGATCCTGGGCGGTGCCACCGGTGCCGTTGTCGGCCATGCCATCGGCGGCCATGACGGCGCGGTGGTGGGCGGTGCCCTGGGTGCCGCGGTGGGGGCGGTCTCCGCAAGCGAGCGCGACCGGCATGTGGTGGTCTACTCGGAACCGGCCTACGGACCTCGGCCGCCTGTCGTATACGGTCCACCGCCCGTGGTCCATGAAAGACCCCGGGTCGTCTATGCCCCGCCGCCGGTCATGGTGGCGCCCCGGCCGGTCTATTACGGCTGGCGTGAAGAATGGCGCGACCACCATGAAAGGCGCTGGGGAGACCGCTACGGGCACGGGGAACATCGCGGCTGGTAGGCCCTGGTAAGCCGTAGCTGCCCAGACGAAAGGCCGGGAGGGCGCGAGTCCCCCGGCCTTCATTCATTCATTACGGCGGCAATAGGCCGGAGGCCCGCCGATGCCGAGAAGATAAAAAACCCCGGCTCATGGCCGGGGTTGAAAACCGCCGTTGCGGCGGTCAGGGAGGTAACAGAATGCTATCAATGGGTCGGCGTTCATTGAATCGGGACATCCCTTAAATTCAAAATCGGAATGCGGTCGGCATCCCATGTCACGCTCGCCACATGCTGGGCGCGGGTTGCTACTCGACGATCAGGGCCGCGCTCACGCGGCGCCCTTCCGAAGCAAGGATGTTGTAAGTGCGGCAGGCCGCGCCGGTGTCCATCACCTCCAAGCCGATGCCGGCCTGGATCAGGGCCGCGTAGAGGGCGGGCGGGGGAAAGCGTTGTCGTCTTCCCGTCCCCAGGATTACCAGCTCCGGCCGCTGGGCGGCCAGGGCCTGGAAATGGACCGTGCTCAGGGCGGAAAAACCGGAGACTTCCCAAGCGGCCGGCTGACTGTCGGGCAGGACGACGACGCTGGATTCGTGCCGCTGTCCGTTGACCTGAACGAACCCGTCGCCGTATCCGGTGATCATGTTGACCCCGGAGGTGTCGGAGAGGTGTAGCTTCATGTCCGTGTTCCGGGCTGGTGCCCGTGGAATCGGGGTTCGGGTAAGATTACACACTTTTATGCCAGCCTGTCAGTGATGGACGATTTCCCCAGGATCAAGCGCCTGCCACCTTACGTCTTCAACATCACCGGCGACCTGAAGATGGCCGCCCGGCGGCGAGGCGAGGACATCATCGACTTCGGCATGGGCAACCCGGACCAGCCCACCCCCAAGCACATCGTGGACAAGCTGATCGAGACGGTGCGCCGGGGCGACACCCATCGCTATTCCATGTCCAAGGGTATCCCGCGTCTGAGGAAGGCCATCTGCAACTGGTACAAGCGCCGCTACGACGTGGACCTGGACCCCGAGAAGGAGGCCATCGTCACCATCGGCTCCAAGGAGGGCATCGCCCACCTTTCCCTGGCCACCCTGGATCGGGGCGATATCGTGCTGGTGCCCAACCCCAGCTATCCCATCCACATCTATGGGCCGGTCATCGCGGGATCGGACATCCGCCACCTCCCCATGACGCCGGGTGTGGACTTCTTCGAGGAACTGGACAAGGCCATCAGGAACCACTGGCCCCGGCCCAAGATGCTGATCCTGAACTTCCCGTCCAACCCCACCACCCAGTGCGTGGACCTGGAATTCTTCAAGAAGGTGGTGGCCATCGCGAAGGAATACGGTGTCTTCGTGGTGCACGACCTGGCCTATGCCGATATCGTTTTCGACGGCTACCAGGCCCCATCCATCCTGCAGGTGAAGGGGGCCAAGGACGTGGCGGTGGAGTTCTTCACCCTGTCCAAGAGCTACAACATGCCCGGCTGGCGGGTGGGCTTCATGGTGGGCAGCCCGAAACTGTGCGCGGCCCTGGCCCGTATCAAGAGCTACCACGACTATGGCACCTTCACCCCCATCCAGGTGGCGGCCATCGCCGCCCTGGAAGGCCCCCAGGAGTGCGTGCGCGACATCTGCAACATGTACCGGAAGCGGCGTGACGCCTTGGCCAAGGGCCTGAACGAGGTGGGCTGGAAGGTCCAGCCTCCCAAGGCCACCATGTTCATCTGGGCGCCCATTCCGGAACCCTATGCCCACCTCAAGTCCCTGGAGTTTTCCAAGAAGCTGCTGGAGGATGCCTGGGTCGCCGTGTCCCCCGGCGTCGGCTTCGGCGAGTACGGCGACGACCACGTGCGGTTTTCGCTGATCGAGAACGAACTTCGCACACGGCAGGCCATACGCGGGCTGCGGGACATGTTCCGCAAGGACGGATTGATCAAGTAGGGAGTAGGCAGTAGGCGGTCCGGCCTCAACTGCATGCTGCGAACTGCCAACTGCTAACTGCAAACTCGGAGAGCAAAGCGACTCATGAAACCGATCAATGTTGGACTCTTGGGCCTGGGGACCGTAGGCGGGGGGACGCTTACCGTCCTGCGCCGCAACCAGGGTGAGATCGCCCGCCGCGCCGGCAGGGAAATCCGGGTGGTGGCCGCCGCGGTACGCGACGTGGAAAAGGCCGCCGGGCGGTATGCCGGCGACGGCCTGACCATCACTGACGATACCGGGAAGGTGGTGGACGATCCCCAGATCGACATCGTGGTGGAACTCATCGGCGGCATCAGCCCGGCCCGGGAACTGGTCCTGCAGGCGATCGACAACGGCAAGCATGTGGTCACGGCCAACAAGGCCCTGATCGCCAAGCACGGCAACGAGATCTTCGCCAGGGCCCAGGAGAAAGGCGTCATGGTTGCCTTCGAGGCCGCCGTGGCGGGCGGCATACCCATCATCAAGGCCCTGCGCGAGGGCCTGTCCGCCAACCGCATCCAGTGGCTGGCCGGCATCATCAACGGCACCTGCAACTTCATCCTCTCGGAGATGCGGGAGAAGGGCAAGGCCTTCGCCGAGGTGCTCAAGGAGGCCCAGGAAAAGGGCTATGCCGAGGCCGACCCCACCTTCGACATCGAGGGCATCGACGCCGCCCACAAGATCACCATCCTCTCGGCCATCGCCTTCGGCGTCCCCATGCAGTTCGACCGTGCCTACATCGAGGGCATCGCCAACCTGACCAGGGAGGACATCCAGTACGCCGAGCAGCTGGGCTACCGGATCAAGCTGCTGGGCATCACCAAGCGCCAGGCCGAAGGCATCGAGCTGCGCGTGCATCCCACCCTGATCCCCGCCCGGCGGCTCATCGCCAACGTGGAAGGGGTCATGAACGCCGTCCTGGTGAAGGGCGACGCGGTGGGTGCCACCCTGTACTACGGTGCCGGTGCGGGGGCCGAACCCACCGCTTCCGCCGTGGTGGCCGACCTGGTGGACGTGACCCGGCTGCATACCGCCGACCCCAACCACCGGGTGCCCCATCTGGCCTTCCAGCCCGACCAGATCTCCGACCTTCTGGTCATGTCCATGGACGAGGTGGAAACCGCCTACTACCTGCGCATGCGCGCTCTGGACAAACCCGGGGTGCTGGCCGACGTGACCCGCATCCTGGCCGACCTGGACATCTCCATCGACGCGGTGATCCAGAAGGAGCCGGCCGAGGGCGAGGACCGGACCGACGTGGTCCTGCTCACCCACCTGGCCCGGGAGAAGGCGGTCAATCTGGCCATCGCCAAGATCGAAGCCCTGCCGGGCATCGCCGGAAAGGTGACCCGCATCCGGCTGGAAGAGCTGAACCGCTGATGAGATACGTCAGCACCCGGGGCCGGGCCCCCACGCAGAGTTTCCTGGAGATCCTCCTGGGCGGGCTGGCCCCGGACGGCGGGCTGTACGTGCCCGAGGCCTATCCACGGTTCTCCGCCGGCGATCTGGCGGCCATGCGGGGCATGGACTATCGGCAGCTGGCCTTCACCGTGCTTTCACGCCTGATCGACGACATCCCTGCGGAAGACCTGAAGGCCCTGATCGACCGGACCTATACCCGGGAGGCCTATAGCCACGGCCGGCCGGATTCCGACTTCGGCCAGATCACTCCGGTGCGCACCCTGGAGCCGGGCCTGCATCTTCTGGAGCTGTCCAACGGCCCGACCCTGGCCTTCACGGACATGGCCATGCAGCTCCTGGGCAACCTGTTCGAGTACGCCCTGGACCGTGCCGGCCGGGACGTGAACATCCTGGGGGCCACCTCGGGGGACACCGGTTCCGCCGCCGAATACGCCATGCGGGGCAAGCACCACGTGCGGGTGTTCATGCTCTCCCCCGAGCGGGGCATGACCCGCTTCCAGCAGGCCCAGATGTACAGCCTGCAGGACGACAACATCCACAACCTGGTGGTGCGCGGCGTGTTCGACGATTGCCAGGACATCGTCAAGGCCGTTTCCAACGACCTGGAATTCAAGCAGCACCATCGCATCGGCGCGGTCAATACGATCAACTGGGCGCGGGTCGCGGCCCAGTCCATCTACTATTTCAAGG
>JBJKSP010000050.1:0-2580 GCA_046703865.1 Thiobacillaceae bacterium | reverse complement strand
AAAATGTCCATGCCATGGGCCGGCCTTTCCGCCAGGGCCGGATCATTTGGAATACGGGTCTCGCACAGTGCGCCGTCGTAACGCTGCCTGAGGGTGGCCAGGGCCTCGCGGCAATGGGGCATGTTCTCGTCGAAACGCGTCAGCACCACCCGGCGTTCGAAGGACGGCTTCAGAGACTGTTCCAGCACGCGCAGGGCCATGTCCCGGCGGTTGAGGCCCTGGATGGCCAGATAGTCCGAGGTCACCGGGATCAGCACCCGGTCGGCGGCGAACAGGGCATTGAGGGTCAGCACCCCCAGGGAGGGGGCGCAATCGATGAGGATGGGGGCTTCCTCCCAGGCCAGGCTGGACTCCAGCCCTTTCTTCAGGGTGGCCGCCACCCCCGGGGTGCCGCCCAACAGGGCATCCACCTTGGACAGATCGGGGTGCCCCGGCACCAGCCGCATGCCGCTGTCCAGTGTACGGACCAGGGAACCCAATGAGGTCCCATGGCGAAAGAAGGCGGATGCGCAGGCATCTCCCGTCAGGCCTTTCACCCCCAGGGCGAGGCTGACGTGGGCCTGGGGATCCAGGTCCACCACGACGGGCCGGCGTTCCAGCATGGCCAGCGCCGAGGCGACGTTGAGGGTGGTGGTGGTCTTGCCAACCCCGCCTTTCTGGTTGAACACCGCCACAACAGCCATTTTCCTGGTCTCCTCCGTAAGCTGCCCCGAGCGTACCCAGCCCGCGGCCGCCGTGCAATATGGTCCGTGCGGCCGGGACGACTCCAATTGCCGCACTTCGTTGAAGGTCACAACCGCTACTCAGGGACGGCGGGTGTGGCCGGGGATAAACCGCCGGCCCTTCACTCCACCGTGACGGACTTGGCCAAGTTTCTGGGCTGGTCCACGTCGGTGCCCTTGAGGACCGCCACGTGATAGGCCAGCAGCTGCAAGGGCAGGCTGTAGACGATGGGGGCGGTGCCGGGATTGATGTCCGACAGGGTCAGGTTCCGGTAGCGGTCCAGCTCGATCTTCACGGTGCCGTCCGAGAACAGGAACAGCTCGCCGCCCCGGGCGCGCACCTCCTGCAGGTTGGACAGCACCTTTTCCAGCAGGGGGTCGTCGGGCAGGGCGCACACCACCGGCATGTCCGCGTCCACCAGGGCCAGCGGGCCGTGCTTGAGTTCCCCGGCCGGATAGGCCTCGGCATGGATGTAGGAGATCTCCTTCATCTTCAGGGCGCCTTCCAGGGCGATGGGATAAAAGGCCCCCCGGCCCAGGAACAGGGCGTGGATCTTGTCGCCGAAGGCCACGGCCATGGATTCGATGGCCTCGTTGAGCCCCAGCGCCACTTCCACCTGGCGCGGCAGGGCATGCAGCTCGTTCACCTGTTCTTCCTCCCGCTCCCGCGGGAAACCCCGGCGGCGGGCCAGGGCCAGCGTAAGCAATCTGAGGGCCGTAAGCTGGGTGGTGAAGGCCTTGGTGGAGGCCACCCCGATCTCCGGTCCGGCCCGGGTCATGAGGGCCACGTCGGATTCCCGGGTGAGCGAGCTCTCGGGCACGTTGCAGATGGTCATGGAACCCAGGTAGCCCATGTGCTTGCTGCTGCGCAGGGCCGCCAGGGTGTCGGCCGTCTCGCCGGACTGGGAGATGGATAGGAACAGGGTGTCCGGCGGGACCACGACCTTGCGGTAGCGGTATTCGCTGGCCACCTCCACGCTGCAGGGCACCCCGATCTCCTCCAGCCAGTACCGGGCCACCAGGCCGGCATGGTAGCTGGTGCCGCAGGCGATGATGTGCACGCCCCGAGTCCGGTCGAACAGGGCCTTGGCCTCGTGGCCGAAGCTCTCCTCCAGGAGCCGCCCCTTGTGGATGCGGCCCTCCAGGGTCTCGGCGATGACGGCGGGCTGCTCGAAGATCTCCTTGAGCATGTAATGCCGGTAGGGTCCCTTTTCGGCGGTGGAGGCCGTGAGCTGGGACAGGCGTTCGGGACGTTCCACGGGCTGGCCGGCGGCATCGAACACCCGCACGCCCCCCCGGGTCAACTGCGCCACGTCCCCCTCTTCCAGGAAGATGAAGCGCTGGGTAACGGGCAACAGGGCGAACACGTCCGAGGCGATGAAGTTCTCACCCACACCCAGGCCGATGACCAGGGGACTGCCCGCCCGGGCCACCACCATCACGTCCGGATGGTCGGGGCTCACCACGGCCAGGGCATAGGCGCCCACCAACTGCCTGATGGCGATCTGCACCGCCTGCAGCAGGTCGGGCTCGCTCTTCAGGGTGTGGGCCAGCAGGTGGGCGATGACCTCCGTGTCCGTCTCCGAAGCGAAGAGGTAACCGTGCTTCTTGAGTTCTTCCCGCAGTTCGCTGTGGTTCTCGATGATGCCGTTGTGCACCACCGCCACCTGCTCGCCGCTCATGTGGGGGTGGGCGTTGCGTTCCGCCGGCATGCCGTGGGTGGCCCAGCGCGTGTGGGCGATGCCCAGGCCGCCTTCGATGGGACGCTGCTCCAGGAGCTGTCTGAGCATGGCCACCTTGCCCACGGAACGGATGCGTTCCAGGCGTCCCCCGCTCTGCCTGACCGCCAGGCCGGCCG
>JBJKSP010000049.1:0-6423 GCA_046703865.1 Thiobacillaceae bacterium | reverse complement strand
AGGGCGGTGACGCCGAGTTGCTGCTGCGTCTGCAGCGTCAGCAGGTTGGCGCCTTCCTGGTTGGTATCGGCCGCCGTCAGCTGGGTCGCCCCATCCTGCAGGGTATTGATCATGCTCGTCATGAAGGTCTGACGAGTGGTCAGGACACTCAGACTGGAAGCCAGGCTGGAGGACTTGGTCTGGAGCGAGGCCAGGGCCGAGTTGAGCAGCGTGTTCATGCTGTTCAGGTTGCTCGTCCCCGACAGGGAGGTGGAGGCGATCGTGCCCAGCCCGGTGGCGCTGCCGCCCGAAATGCTCAAACCGCTGGCGGAAGCATCGAAACCAGATATCGTCAGGCTGGTGGTGGAGTTCTCGTTGAAGTAGACCGTCAGCGTAGTGGAAGTACCCGACAGGAAATTGATGCCGTTGTAGGAGGAATCTGCCCGCAGGTTGTTGAGCTGCTGAACCAGGCTGTTGTACTGGTCGGCCAGGCCGGACAAGACGGTTGCGCTCGTGGACGTATCGCTCAGGGCGCTCTGGGCCTGGGTGAGGATACTCTGCAGCGACTGGATGGTGCCCTGAATGGCCGTCACGCCGTTGCTGGCCGCATTCACCGTCTGGATGGCTTGGCCGATGTTGTCCTTCAGGGTACCGAGCTGGCCGGCGCGCTGGGTGTTCGCCTGGGCCTCGAAATAGGCCACCGGATTGTCGAGGGGCGAATTGACCTTCAGGCCTGTGGACAGCCGTTGCTGGGTTTTCCCGATCAGGGAGGTGGTGGATTGCAGGCTCGCCAGGTTGGCCCGCATGGCCGCGGTGAGGTTGATGCTGTCTGTCATGACATGACTCCTGTTCTAGGGTTGAGGTCAGGGATTCTTCCCTGTGAAACCGGCACGGATTACCGGTTTCTGAGCCATTGACGGCAGGCGTCGGAAAAACTTTAGGGGAATTTGCAAAGCCCCGTCAGCAGGACAGGAGGACTATTCTTCCTGAGGAGCTTGCTCCGGAAACAGGACCTCGGTAAAGCCGAAGTTGCGCATGTCCCGGATGCGCATGGGATAGAGGATGCCCATCAGGTGATCGGTCTCGTGCTGGACCACGCGGGCATGGAAACCCGAGACGGCGCGGTCGATGGGACGGCCGTGGGGGTCCTGCCCCTGGTAGCGCAGGGCCTTGAAACGCGGCACTAGTCCACGCATGCCCGGCACCGACAAGCAGCCCTCCCAGCCCTCTTCCATCTCGTCCGTGAGCGGGGTGAGCTTGGGGTTGATGAGTACGGTGAAGGGCACGGGCTCCGCGTCGGGATAGCGAGGATTGTGCAGTACCTCGAAGATCACCACCTGCAGGCCGACGCCGATCTGGGGCGCGGCCAGACCGGCACCGTCCAGATGGCGCATGGTTTCCA
The DNA here is from genome assembly GCA_046703865.1 of Thiobacillaceae bacterium. Lineage (GTDB taxonomy): Bacteria > Pseudomonadota > Gammaproteobacteria > Burkholderiales > Thiobacillaceae > JBJKSP01. Next base: position 5,042 of record JBJKSP010000049.1, on the reverse strand, counting down.
CCATGTCCTGTACCAGGGCGTGGAGTTCCGGCGTATCGAAGGCGGTGACGGGCTCCGCCGGCTGGAGCAGGCGCGGATCGCCCATCCTGAGCACCTCCCGGATCATGTCCCGCCCTATCCCCGGGGCTGCACGTCGTAATGCATGCGCGCCAAATGAGTGAGGACCTGCCGCACCCGGTCCCCCATGGCCTGCAGCATGGTCTCGATCGCCTCCGCCGAAATGGCACTGCCGCTGTCGCCTCGGCCCGCGGCCCAGTTCACGGATACGGCGATGGCCGCGTAGCACAGCCCGATCTCCCGGGCGAGGTAGGCCTCCGGCATGCCGGTCATGCCCACCATGTCGGCGCCGTCCCGCTCGACACGGTCAACCTCGGCCTTGGTCTCCAGCCGGGGGCCCTGCACCGCAGCATAGGTGCCCCAGGGCAGGAAGTCCTCGCCCGCCAGCCCAAGGGCCTCGGCGCAGCGGGTCCGCATGTCCTCGCAATAGGGCCAGGTGAAGTCCAGATGGGTGACCGGGCTGCCCTCGTACACCGCGAAGGTATGTTCCCGGCCGTGGGTGTAGTCGATGATCTGGTCCGGCACCGCCATGCGGCCGGGACGGAGATCGGGGTGGATGCCACCCACCGTGGCCACCGACGCCACGTGGGTCGCATGCTGGGAATGCAGCGCCCAAAGGTTGGCACGATAGTTCACCAGATGGGGCGGGATGGTGTGGCCGTAGCCGTGGCGCGCCAGGAAGATGACGGGATGTCCCTCCAGCTCGCCGAAGGTCAGAACGCCGGAAGGTTCCCCGTAAGGCGTCCGCACCACCCGGCGCTGGGTGATATGCAGACCGGGCAGTTTGGTCAGTCCGGAGCCGCCGATGTTGGCCAGCATCACTCCTCCCTCAATGCGTAGATGCCGGATAGGTTGCGCCAAAGCCCGTAGGCATCCATGCCCATGCCGAAGACGTAGCGATCGGGCAGGCTTAGACCCACGAAGTCCGGCTGGATGGGCTTGACTCGGCCGGTGTCCTTGTCCGCCAGCACGGCGATGTACACCTCCGCCGCTCCCAGCTCCAGGAGCTTGGTCCGGGCCGCCGCCAGGGTGTGGCCTTCGTCCAGGATGTCGTCCAGCAGCAGGACCACCCTGCCGGTCACGTCCTTCCTGGGCAGGACCTCCCAGGCGATATCGCCCCCCTGGGTGGTGTCCCGGTAGCGGGTGGCGTGCAGGTAATCGAATTCCAGCGGAAACGTCAGCCGGGGCAGCAACTGACCCGCAAAGACCACCGCCCCGCCCATGACGCACAGGGCCACGGGGAAACGGTCGGCGAGGGCATCGACGATATGCGAGGCCAGCCGGTCCAGGGCCGCTTCCACCGCAGTCCGGTCGTACAGCAGCTCGCCGCGGTTGAACAATCGCCATGCATTGTCAATATCCGAGTTGGTCATGTCCGCCCTTTCGGTTTTCCCTGCGTGCGTCAGCCCTCGATCGAGGTGTTCTTCATCATAAGGCCTCCGCCTGCTGACGCTGACGTCGGGCCTCGTACAGGCAGACTCCGGCGGACACCGACACGTTCAGGCTCTCCACCTGCCCGAACATGGGGATGCGGGTGAGCACGTCGCAATGCTCCCGGGTCAGGCGCCGCAGTCCGGCCCCCTCCGCCCCCAGCACCAGGGCCGTCTGACCGGAAAGATCGGCATCCATCACGGCGAGGCTCCCCTCCTGGTCCGCACCCACCACCAGGATGTCGCGCTCCTTGAGTTCACGCAGGCTGCGCGCCAGGTTGGTGACAGGCAGATAAGGGATGTTGTCCGCCGCGCCGCTGGCGGCCTTGACCGCCGTGGCGTTGAGGCTGGCTGCCCGGTCCTTGGGAGCGATCACGGCATGGGCCCCGAAGGCGTCGGCGCTGCGCAGGCAGGCCCCCAGGTTGTGGGGGTCCGTCACCCCGTCCAGGACCAGCAGCAGGGCCGGCTCGGCCAGTTCCTCCAAGACCTCGTCCAAGTCCCGGGCCAGCTGTATCGGATCGGCGAAGGCCGCCACGCCCTGGGACTTCCCGCCGGCCATGTCGTCCACCCGGGCCCCTTCGGTGGGGATGAGCCGGACCCCCTTCTCCATGGCCAGGCGCTGCACATCCCGGGCCCGCTTGTCCCGCCGGCCCTCGTCCAGGTAGATGGCGTGCAAGCTCCCGGGATGGTGGCGCAGCCGGGAAAGCACGGCGTGGAAACCATAGACCAGGGTGCGACGGCTCACTTCTTCTTCCCGCGGGCCTGTGCCGGGGTTTTTTTCGTCCCGTCCTTGCCGGCAGGCTTGGCCTTCCCAGCAGGCTTGGCGTTGCCGGAGGGAGTGGCATTGGCCTGGACGGGCTTGGCCTTGGTGGACTTGGTTTGGGTGGACTTGGTTTGGGCGGTCTTGCCGGTGGCAGCCTTTCCGGCCGCGGATTTACCCGTCTGGCCGGCCTGCCGACGGCCTGCAGAGGTAGATTGAGGGCCGGACAAAGACGCCCCCGACACCAGGGTGAAGTCGATCTTGGCCGATTCCAGATCCACCTTGGCCACCTTCACCCTCACCCGGTCGCCCAGGCGGAAGCGCTGGCCGGTGCGTTCGCCCAACATCTGATGGCGGGCGGCGTCGAAGTGGAAGTAGTCCTGGCCCAGGTCTGAGACGTGGACCAGACCCTCCACGAACACGTCGTCCAGGGCCACGAAGATGCCGAAGCTCACCACGGCGCTGATGACGCCCTCGAACTCCTCGCCCAGCTCGTCGCGCATGTAATAGCACTTGAGCCAGTTCACCACGTCCCGGGTGGCCTCGTCGGCACGCCGCTCGGTCTTGGAACAGTGGGCGCCCACCGCCTCCCAGTTGTCCAATCCGGGCCCGGTCGAGGTGCCCGGTACGTACTGCCCCCCGTCGAGGACGGCCTTGATGGCGCGATGCACCAGCAAATCGGGATAGCGGCGGATGGGCGAGGTGAAATGGGTGTAGGCCTCGTAGGCCAGGCCGAAATGGCCCACGTTCTCAGGGCTGTAGATGGCCTGCTGAAGCGAGCGCAGCATCACCGTCTGGAGCAGCTGGACGTCGGGGCGTCCCTTGAGCTTTTCCAGCAACTGGGCGTAATCCTTGGCGTGGGGCTCGTCGCCACCGGTCAGGAACAACCCGAACTCGGCCAGAAAATCCTGCAAGGCCTTGAGCTTGATCGGGGTGGGGCCCTCGTGGATGCGGTACAGGGCGGGATGTTTCTTCTTCTGCAGGAACTCGGAGGCGCACACGTTGGCCGCCAGCATGCACTCCTCGATCAGCCGGTGGGCATCGTTGCGGGCATAGGGCACGATGCGCTCGATCTTGTCCTGCTCGTCGAACAGGATCTTGGTCTCCGTGGTGTCGAAGTCGATGGCGCCCCGCTGCTCCCGGGCCTTGAGCAGGATCTCGAAGAGGCTGTACAGGTCCTCCAGATGGGGCTTGAGCCAGGCCTGCCCCGCCGGCGGTTTCTCCTCACCGGAGAGCCAGTTCCACACCTGGGTGTAGGTGAGCCGTGCCTTGGAGTGCATCACCGCAGGATAAAAGCGGTGCTTCTTTATGGTCCCGGTACTGGCGATGTCCATCTCGCATACCATGCACAGCCGGTCCACCTCCGGGTTCAGGGAACACAGGCCGTTGGACAGCTCTTCCGGCAGCATGGGGATGACCCGGCGCGGGAAGTAGACCGAGTTGCCCCGCTCGTAGGCCTCCCGATCCAGGGCCGAGCCCGGCCTGACGTAGTGGGACACGTCGGCAATGGCCACCCAGAGCCTGAAACCGCGCCCCCCCTTGCCAGATTGACCTTGGGGACGGCAGTAGACCGCGTCGTCGAAGTCGCGGGCATCCTCGCCGTCGATGGTCACCATGGGCAGCTCACGGATATCCTCTCGGCCGGCCAGATCTTTCTTGGTCACGCCCTTTGGCAGCTTCTTCGCCTGGGCCTGGACCTCGGGCGGAAATTCGTAGGGCAGGTCGTGCTTGCGCAGGGCGATCTCGATCTCCATGCCGGGATCGGCGTAGTTGCCCAGCACCTCGATGATCCGCCCCGTGGCGGGGGTCTGCTTGGTGGGCTGGTCCACAAGCTCCACCATCACCACCTGGCCCTGGCGGGACTTCAGTTCCGCCCCGGGCGGGACGAGGATGTCCTGGTTGATGCGGCGGTTCTCCGCCACCACCCACTGGACACCCTTTTCCGTGTAATAGCGGCCCACGATTTGGCTATTGACCCGCTCCAGCACCTCCACGATCTTGCCTTCCTTGCGTCCGCGCCGGTCCACGCCACGCTCCCTGGCCATGACCCGGTCGCCGTGGAGCACGCCGTGCATCTCTTTCTCGGCCAGGAACATGTCCCCCGAGCCGTCGTCCGGCACGAAGAAGCCGAAGCCGTCCGGATGGCCCTCCACCCGCCCCGCCTTCAGCTCGATCTTCTCCGGCAGGCATAGCGCCCCACGGCGGTTGAAGAGCAGCTGGGCATCCCGCTGCATGGCGCGCAGGCGATTGGACCAGGCGTCCGCCTCCTCGGGTGCGATGTCCAAACGATCGGCCAGGTCATCGGGCAGGACTGGGCCGCCCGCCTCTTGCAGCAGTTGAAGGATGAACTCCCTGCTGGGCAGGGGCTGGCCGTATTTTTCTTGTTCCCGGGCGAGATGGGGGTCCTGCCAGCGCAGGGCCCTCTGGGCGCGCTTGTTAGCAGCTTTCTTCAATGCGTTCTCGTTGACATGAAATTAGGGGGGTCGTTAGAATGCGCGCCTCCTTGCCCAGGTGGCGGAATTGGTAGACGCACTAGGTTCAGGTCCTAGCGGGGGCAACTCCGTGGAGGTTCGAGTCCTCTCCTGGGCACCAGACGAGGCAACAAACGAAACAGCCGGCACATGCCGGCTTTTTTGTTTATACAATCGGTCCGCATGCATGGGTGGGATTATAGCGGCATCAATCCTCTTGCTCCGGCCGATCTTCATCCCGTTGTTCAAGCTGTTCCACTTCCCGCTCCAACTCCGACCGGGCTGGCTTGCCCTTGCCGAAACGCTTGTCCTCCACCACGCGCT
>JBJKSP010000048.1:0-17378 GCA_046703865.1 Thiobacillaceae bacterium | reverse complement strand
TCCCTTTTCCTCCTCGTACAGGTCGATGGCGCGCACGGGCCGGCCCTCATTCAGGCCTGACTGCACCTTTTCCAGCACGGCCACCAAACGCTGGGCCTCCTTGTCACCGCCGGCACGCGCCACTTTCGTGTAGCGGGTCAGGGCCTTGTCCACCGTGGCCAGGTCGGCCAGGGCCAACTCGGTGTCGATCACCTCGATATCGGAAACCGGGTCCACCTCACCAGCCACGTGCACCACGTTGTCGTTGTGAAAACAACGCACCACATGGGCGATGGCATCGGTCTCCCGGATGTTGGCGAGGAACTGGTTGCCCAGTCCCTCACCCTTGGATGCGCCCGCCACCAGACCCGCGATGTCCACGAATTCCACGATGGCCGAGACGACCCTGTGGGGTCTGACGATCTCGGCCAGCCGCTGAAGGCGGGCATCCGGCACCTCCACCACCCCCACGTTGGGCTCGATGGTGCAGAAGGGGTAATTCTCGGCGGCGATGCCGGCCTTGGTCAGGGCATTGAACAGGGTGGACTTGCCCACGTTGGGCAGGCCCACGATTCCGCATTTCAGGCTCATGACGGGATCTCTCCGGGCGTTTCAGGTTTGGGGCGCGTGTTGGCCTTCTGGATGGCGGCGTTCCAATCGCCCAGTGCAATCAGCGGCCACAGATCCAGGGCCCGGTCGATGGCCCGGTCGATCTCGACCCTTTCCTCCCGGCGCGCCGGATCCAGGACGTAGTTCACCACTTCGGCACGGTCGCCCGGATGGCCGATACCGATACGCAGACGCCAGTAATCCTGGGTGCCGAGGTGGGCGGTGATGTCCTTGAGGCCGTTGTGGCCCCCCGGCCCGCCACCGAATTTAAGACGCAGCTGTCCCGGCGGGATGTCCAGCTCGTCGTGCACCACCAGGACCTCCGCCGGCGGGATGCGATAGAAACGGGCCAGCGCCCCCACGGCAAGTCCGGAACGGTTCATATAGGTCTGGGGCATGAGCAGCCATACGCCGGCCTCCCTGGACTGCCCCACCAGGCCGTGGAACCGGCTCTCCCGGGCAAAGGCCGTGCCCAGCCTGACGGCCAGGTGTTCACAAAACCAAAACCCGGCGTTGTGCCGGGTTTTGGAATATTCGGCGCCGGGGTTGCCGAGGCCGACGACCAGGCGCGGACCAGCTTGCATGCGGGCCGTCAGGCCGCGGGCGCCGCTTCGCCCCCACCCTCACCCTCGCCCTCACCCTCCGCCACCTCGGACTTGGCGCCCAGGATGGTGGCCACGGTGGGATCCTCGCCGCGGTGCAGACCGGGGAGTTCCACCCCCTCCGGCAACTGGAGGTGGGAAAGGTGGATGGAGTGCCCCGACGACAGGTCGGACAGATCCACCTCGATGAACTCCGGCAGGCGATCGGGCAGGCACGCCACCTCCACCTCGGTCATGACGTGGGACAGCACACCGCCCTGCAGCTTGACACCGGGGGCGATGTCGCCGTGCAGGAAATGCAGGGGCACCTTCATGTGCACCTTGTGGGTGGCATCCACCCGCTGGAAATCCACGTGCAGCACCTGGGGCTTGTAGGGATGGGCCTGCACGTCCTTGAGCAGCACGGGCTCCTTCTGGCCGTCCGTGTTCAGGGTCAGGATGGAAGAATGGAAGGTCTCGTTCCTGAGTTGCAGCATCAGTGCCAGATGGTCCAGCTCAATGGGCTGGGCAGGTTTGCCGGCACCATAGACGATGCCCGGCACCTTTCCCGCGCGACGCAGGCGGCGGCTCGCACCCGTGCCCTGTCCGTCGCGACTGGAGGCGATGACTTCGAATTGCATGATCTTGCTCCATCAAGTTTGAAAAAACCGCCCGCGACCAGGCGGTGCCACGGCAGACCCCTATTCCATGAACAGGGAGCTGACCGAATCCTCGTTGCTGATGCGGCGGATGGTCTCCGCCAGCAGCTCCGCCACCGACAGGCTGCGTATGCGAGGGCTGTTCTGGGCATCCTCCCGCAGGGGGATGGTGTCGGTGACCACCAGCTCGTCCAGCTGGGAATTGTTGATACGCTCCACGGCACTGCCCGAAAGCACCGGATGGGTGCAATAGGCGATGACCCGGCTCGCGCCGTTGTCCTTCAGGGCCAGCGCCGCTTCGCAAAGGGTGTTGGCGGTGTCCACCATGTCGTCCATGATCAGACAGGTCCGGTCCCGGACGTCGCCGATGATGTGCATGACCTTGGCCACGTTGGGCTTGGGACGCCGTTTGTCTATGATGGCCAGGTCGCAGTCCATGCGCTTTGCCACGGCCCTGGCCCGCACCACCCCCCCCACGTCGGGAGACACCACCATCAGACTGTCGTAATCCCGCTTCCAGATGTCCCCCATGAGGATGGGCGTGGAGTAGATGTTGTCCACCGGGATGTCGAAGAAGCCCTGGATCTGGTCCGAGTGCAGGTCCATGGTGAGCAGCCGGTTGACCCCGACCGCGGTCAGCATGTCCGCCACCACCCGTGCGGTAATGGGCACCCGGGCCGAGCGCACGCGGCGATCCTGGCGCGCGTATCCGAAATAAGGCATGGCGGCGGTGATGCGGCCGGCCGATGAACGGCGCAGGGCGTCCACCATCAGCATGATTTCCATGAGGTTGTCGTTGGTAGGCGTACAGGTGGACTGGAGTATGAATACGTCCTTGCCGCGGACGTTCTCCAGGATCTCCACCATCGCTTCCCCGTCGGAGAAGCGCCCCACGCTGGCCCGGCCCAGATGGATGTTGAGATGGCGCACCACCTCCTCGGCGAGCCTCGGACTGGCATTGCCGGTAAACACCATCAAGCTGTCATATGCCACAGGCCTACCCCGCGTGAACACGACAAAACAATAAACGTGCAGGGAGGGCTACACGCCTGATTCTGGCTGGGGAGGTAGGATTCGAACCTACGCATGCCGGAATCAAAATCCGGTGCCTTAACCAACTTGGCGACTCCCCAAAAAACTCGGGCAAGGCTTCAGACGCCCTCGCACAACGGGTGGTGATCGAGACCGTCGGCTACGAAACCTTCCATACCTGCAGGCCTTCGGGCGAATACCCCCTGGGCCGTCCCCCTGTCGGGGAAGGCGGAAAACACGCACGCCCCCGATCCGGTCATCCGCGCTTCCCCGAAATGGCGCAGCCAGCTCAGGTATTCGCCCACCACGGGGTACAGCGCGGTGGCCACCGGCTCGAGATCGTTGCCACCATAGCCGGCGGAGAGGGCCGTAATTGTCGTCACCGGCGTATCCCGTGTCAATCCTGGGTGGGAAAAGATCTCCGCCGTGGGGATCTGCACGGGTGGCGCCAACACCACATAGCTGGCGGGGGGCAGATCCACCGCCTGCAGGCGCTCGCCCACCCCCTGGGCGAAGGCGTTGCGGCCGAAGACGAACACCGGCACATCCGCGCCCAGTCTAAGTGCGAGCGCTTGCAGTTCGGCGTTGGGAAGGCCCAGTCCCCAGAGCCGGTTCAAGACCAGGAGCACGGTGGCCGCGTCCGAACTGCCGCCCCCCAGTCCACCGCCCATGGGCAGGCGCTTGTCAAGCGCGATATCCGCACCCTGCCGACAACCGGTGTGTTCCTGTAGCAGCCTGGCGGCCCGCCAGCAAAGATCCTGGGCCTGGGGCACGCCAGCCAGAAAGGAGTGCAGGCGGAGTTCGCCATCCCGGCGCGGGACGATACGGAGGGTGTCACCGTAGTCCAGCAGACGGAAGAGCGTCTGCAACAGATGGTAGCCATCGGGCCGGCGGCCGACGACATGGAGGAAGAGGTTGAGCTTGGCAGGTGCGGGGTAGTCCGGGCCGTCCAGCACCGGGGTCCGGGTCAGGGGATTTCCCATTTGTTGATTGCCAGGCGGAATTCCAGAGTCTCTCCCCGACTGGCGAAGATCCGGCCCGGCAGCCAGCGCCCGCCCAGGTTCTGATGACGGCCGAAGTCCATGCGCCAGCCGTCCTGTTCGAGGCTGACCAATCGGCCCTTGGCATCCTGATAGGCGGTGAAAGGCACCCTCGGCCGGGGTTGGGCCGCGACCCAGGAGGCCAGGCCCGCCAGCGGCAGGTGCAGGCCCAGGGTCTTCTCCAGCAGGTCTTCGCTGTTGGTCGCTTCGTAGCGCTTGCCCTCGGAATCGGTCAGGACCGTCTTGCCCTCCCGGCGCCGGATCTCCGCTACGCCCTGTCCCAGGGGAGAGCTGAGCAGGATGTCGTCGTCCCCGGGGGCATGCTGCCACCGGATGGAGCCGGAAAAGGCCTGATCCTCGGTCTTGACGGAGATCCGCCCCTCCAGGTGAAAGCGCGGCAAAGGATCGGAAACGAACTGACCGGACTCCACCCGCACCGGCTTTTCGGCCAGACCCGCACAGCCGGCCAGTATCCCCAGGCCCAGCAGCGCCCACAAGCCCCGGTGCATCGGCCTCACGGATGCAGGCGCGACAGGGTCTCGCGTAAGCTCTTATTGTTCGGGTGTTCCTTGATGGACCCCTCCCAAATTCGGCGCGCCTCCGCCTTGTCACCCTTTGCCCACAGGGCTTCACCCAGATGGGCCGCGATCTCGGGGTCGGGACGCGCCTTGTAGGCACGTCTGAGGTAACTGACCGATTCATCCAGACGCTTGGCCTTGAACAGTGCCCACCCCATGCTGTCCTGGATGAACGGATCGTTGGGTGCCAGCTCGATCGCCTTCTTCAACAGCTTGATGGCCTCGGCAAGCCGTGGCGTCCGATCGGCAAGGGTATACCCCAGGGCATTGTAGGCATGGGCATAGTTGGGCCTGAGCTTGATGAGCAGGCGCAGGTCCTTTTCCAGGATGTCCAGCCGGTTGAGTCGCTCTGCGACCATGGCACGGTCATAGAGCAGATCGGGGGAATCGGGCATCTGGTCCAGGCCGTGGGTGAGCACGGCATAAGCCCCTTTGAAATCGCCCGCCTCGCGCAGCATCTGGGCCTCGGCCTGGATGATCTGGGCCTTCTCTGTGTCGTCCTTGGGCGTCAGGGACTGGAGCAGGGCACGCCCCTCGTCCACGCGCTTCAGCTTGCCCAGCACGATGGCGGCACGCAACCGGGCCTCCAGGTAAAGCTGGTCGTCATCCACGTCCTTGTACCAATGCAAGGCCTCTTCGTATCGCTGGCGACCCTCGTCGAGCTGTCCCAGGTACATCTTGATCCGGCCATCATCACCGTGACCGTTTGCCAAGGCCGCCTTGAGGTGGGTCTCGGCGGCGTCCAGATCGTTCATCTGCATGTCGAGTAGCCCCAGGGCCACCAGCACATCCGGATTGCCGGGCATGTCCTTGAGCATGGTCTCGAATTGGGCCCGGGCCTCAGGGTAACGGCCCATGCGCGCCAGCTGTCTGGCATAGGCCATACGCACGTCCTGGGCCGCAGGATAGCGGGTCAGGAAATCCTTCCAGTAATCGGCGACGGCGTCGTCCCCCTTACGCTGCAGGACTTGGCCGTAAAACAGGGCGGCCGGCTGCCAGCCCGGTCTGAGGTGTAACGCATGTTCCAGTGCCTGGGCGGCCTGATCGTACTTGCCCGCATACCAGGCAGCCTGGGCCAGCACGAATTGGGCTTCTGGCACACCCGCATAGGCACTCGCCAGTTCGCTCACCAGATCCAGGACGGCCTGCTTGTCGTGGTAACGCAGCAACAGGTTATGCAGTTGCATGAAGGTCTCGCCCACGGGCCGTTTGTCCTGCTTCAGCACGGCCTCGAGCACCGGCTTGGCCTCATCCAGCTTGCCGGTACTGATCAGCAGGGACGCATAGGTCTGCTTGGCCTTGAGGGAGGCGGGTTCCAGTTCCGTCCAAAGGTGCGCCGCATCCGTGGCCAGATTCATCCGCCTGGCATAAATGGCCATCTCGGTGGCGCGCTTGGCGATACGGGGATCCCGGGTCTTGTGGGCCAGATCCACGTAATCCTCGCTGGCCAGGGCGAGCTCACCCCTCTGCCCGGCGATTTCCCCCAACAGCAATTGGTACAGCACCTGCTGCGTCAGGGGTTCTCTCGGCAGCGTGCTCTCCTGGCCATGCGGGTTCGCACTCGGCTGGTTCGTTCCCACCTCCGCGCGGACGGTGGGCTGGGCGCAGGCCGATGTGGCCAGTGCCAGCAGGATGGGGATCAATACTTTCGCGGTCATGACATACTTCCTTACAACATGGTCCCATTATGCAGAATGGGACAATGGTGAGGAAAGCCATCGGGCTCAACTTTCCAATTTCGATTTTGACTTGCATAGGCCTAAATAATGCCCGAGCTCCCGGAGGTGGAGACCGTCCTTCGCGGTCTACGTCCCCATCTGGAAGGGGCGCGACTGGAAGGCGCGGAAGTCCGCGAACCCCGGCTGCGCTGGCCGGTGCCGCCTGATCTGTCACCCTGGGTCTCGGGCCGGTCCATCCGGACCTGCCAAAGACGCGGCAAATATTTGCTGCTGCAGTTGGACCACGGCAGCCTCATCCTGCACCTGGGCATGTCCGGCAGCCTGCGGCTACTGTTTCACCCGGAGCCACCCGGTCCCCATGATCACGTGGACCTGCTGCTGGAAGGGGGACGCCGGCTGCGCCTGAGGGACCCGCGCCGCTTCGGTGCCATCATTGCGACCGCCGATCCCCAACGACATGCCCTGCTCGCCCATCTGGGCGTCGAACCGCTGCAGGAGGCATTCGACGGGCCCGCGCTGTACCGTCTGGCACGGGGCCGTAGGACGTCCATCAAGGCCCTGCTCATGGACGCACACCTCATCGCCGGCATCGGCAACATCTACGCCAACGAGGCCCTGTTCCATGCCGGCATCGATCCCCGCATGCCCGCCGGCCGTCTCTCCAGGCCGCGCTCGGAGCGCCTGGCCCAGGCCGTCAAGGCCACCCTTCTCAGCGCCATCGACGCCGGCGGCAGCACCTTGCGGGACTTCGTGGACAGTCAGGGGCGCCCCGGATATTTCCAGCAGGACTACTTCGTCTACGGCAGGGTAGGAGAAGCCTGCCGACGATGTGGCCGCCCCATACGCCTTGTCCGTCAGGGCAACCGCAGCAGTTTCCTGTGTCCAAGCTGTCAAAAACGCTGAACTTGTGCGTATAACCCACTATTGCATAAGTATTTTTATGTTACATTGCGACATCATCATATGAACGGCCGTCGCCCAAGGGGAGGTGTCATGAGCCAAGCAACCCTCGCTGCGGAATTCGAAGCCTACAGCCAGTGGCGCAACCGACTCGCCAAGTACATCACGGATTACCGTCAATGGCTCAATCGCGAGGACCTCAACGACTCCCAGCGGGACCTGCGCCTGCAGCAGATCATTGACCGCCTGGCGGAAGACAAGTTGCATGTGGCCTTCATTGCCGAGTTTTCCCGGGGCAAGTCCGAACTCATCAACGCCATCTTTCTTTCGGACCTGAAGCAGCGCCTCCTGCCTTCCACGGCCGGACGCACCACCATGTGTCCGACCGAGCTGCTTTATGACGCGGAACGCCCTCCCCTGATCGAACTGCTGCCCATCGAGACCCGTGCCACCAACGCGACCGTGTCCGAATACAAGGGCTATCCGGATGAATGGACCGTGGTTCCCATCGACGTTGCCTCGACGGAGAGCGTTTCGAGGGCCATGCAGGAGGTCTGCCGGATGAAGTCGGTGTCCAGGGAGGATGCGGTCAGGTATGGGCTGTACAACCCGGACGATCCGGAGACCTCCCTGGGCCAGAACCACGACGGAACGGTCAACGTCCCCGCCTGGCGCCACGCCGTCATCAACTTCCCGCATCCCTTCCTGGAGAAGGGCCTGGTGGTCTACGACACCCCCGGTCTCAACGCCATCGGCGTGGAACCCGAGCTCACCCTGAACCTACTGCCCAACGCCCACGCCGTGCTGTTTGTCCTGGCCGCAGATGCCGGTGTCACCAGGTCCGATATCGAGGTCTGGCGCCAGCACATCTACGCTCGGGGCAAGCATCGGGGCCGGTTGGTCGCGCTGAACAAGATCGACGGCCTGTGGGATGACCTCAAGACCGAGGCCCAGATCAATGCCGAGATCGACGCCCAGGTCAAGAGCTGCGCCGAACTGCTGGGCATCGATCCCGGTCACATCTATCCCGTGTCCGCCCAAAAAGGCTTGCTGGCCAAGATCAACGGTGATGCGGCCCTGCTCGAGCGCAGCCGGCTCACGGGGCTGGAACGTGCCCTGTCCGAGGAACTCATACCCGCCAAACAGGCCATCGTGCGCGACCAGACCGAGGCGGAGATCGGTGACCTTCTGGGAAGCTCCAGAATCCTGCTGGAGGCGCGCCAGCGCAACGTGGACGAACAACTCGTGGAGTTGCGCGGTCTCCAGGGCAAGAACCAGGATGTAGTCGAACACATCATGAAGAAGATCGCCCAGGACAAAGAGACCTTCGAGCGCGGCCTGCAGCAGTTCCAGGCCCTGCGCAGCGTCTTCTCACAGCAGAGTATCCAACTCTTCTCCCACATCGGCATGGATATCCTCAGGGAAGAGGTCCGCACCGTGCGCGAGGAGATGGTGCACAGCCGGTTCAGCAAAGGCATGCGCGAGGCCATGACCCAGTTCTTCACGCGCGTGGACGGCCGCTTGAAGGATGCGGTGGGGCAGATCGAAGAGATCAACAGGATGATGGAGGCCATGTACAAGAAGCTCAACAAGGAGCACGGCATCCAGCTCGTGGTCATCCCGCCCTTCTCCATGCTCAAGTACCGCAAGGAGCTGGAACGCCTGGAGGCCACCTACACCCAGCAGTTCAACACCTTCCTCAATATGCTCACCACCGAGCAGTACACCCTGACCTCCCGTTTCTTCGAAACCCTGGCAAGCCGGGTGATCCACGTGTTCGATACGGCGAACCGCGAAATCGAAAACTGGCTGAAATCCATCATGTCCCCCATGGAGACCCAGGTCCGCGAGCACCAGATGCAATTGCGGCGCCGACTGGAGAGCGTAAAGCGCATCCACAAGGCGGCGGATACGCTGGAGGATCGGATCGGCGAACTGGATCAGAGCCTCAAGGACATCGTCCGCCAGTTGAATGAACTGCAAGCGACGCGTGACGGCATCCTGGAGGCCATGGGGGCGGCCGAGACCGGGGCGATGCGTCAGGCTGCCTGAGGGCGCAGCCTCTCCTGAAAACAAAAAGCGCGGCCACGCCGCGCTTTTTTATGGGTCCCACCCGGTGCCTACTTGCCGGTGAGCCGTTGATATTTCTCCATCAGCTGTTCCTTGGTCTCCACATAGTCCGGATTGACGGGGATGCAATCCACCGGGCACACCTCGCGGCACTGGGGCGTATCGAAATGGCCCACGCATTCGGTGCACTTGTTGGGGTCGATGATGTAGATGTCCTCGCCCTGGGAAATCGCATTGTTGGGGCACTCGGGCTCGCATACATCACAATTGATGCATTCGTCGGTAATGATCAATGCCATCAGAATTTCCTTATGTATCAGACAAAGCCAATTTGGTGCTCAGGCGCTCGGCAATCAAGGGGCTGACGAAAGGTCTCACATCGCCCCCCAGGCGGGCAATCTCCCGCACCATGCTGGCGGAGATGAACATGAACTGCTCCCCCGGCGTCAAAAAGACCGTTTCCAGATCCGGGAACATGCTGCGGTTCATGCCCGCCAGCTGGAACTCGTATTCGAAATCGGACACTGCCCGCAAGCCCCGCAGCACCACGTTGGTCCGCTGCGCCCGCACGAAATCCACCAGCAGGCCGTTGAAGCTGGTCACCCGGACATTGGCTTGGTCCCGCAAGGCCGCGCGGGCCATGTCCATACGCTCCTCCAAAGTGAAAAATGGGCTCTTGTTGGCGTTCTCGGCCACGGCCAGCACCACTTCATCGAAGATACGCCCGGCCCGGCGCACCAAGTCCTCATGGCCGCGGGTCAGGGGATCGAAGGTTCCCGGATAGACGATTCTGCGCTTCACGCCAACTCCAGCAGGCAAAAACGGGAACGCCCGGCCCGACCCTCGCGCAACACATGCCATTGGGTGAGGTCGGGCGGGGTACCGAACTCGGCGTAGATTTTACCTCCCGGGGCCAGATGTGTCGCCGACGCCGCCAGGGATCGATCCAGCAGGTCGGAGGCAAAGGGCGGATCCAGAAAGATGACGTCGAACTGCCCACACCCGCCGATCAGGTAGGCAAGGCCGTCGCCCCCCACGATGACTACGGCCTGGCCCAGGCCCAGGGCCGCCGCATTGCGTTCCAGGGCATGCACCGCCCTCGGGTCCTTTTCCACCATCACCACCGTCCCTGCACCACGGGAGGCGGCCTCGAACCCCAGCGCGCCGCTACCGGCATAGAGGTCCAGGCAACGCAACCCCTCCACACGCTGGCCCAGCCAGTTGAACAGGGTCTCGCGCACCCGGTCGGGGGTAGGCCTCAGTCCGGGCAGTGCAGGGAAGGTCAGGACGCGGCTGCGGTGACTGCCCCCGATGATGCGTAGGCGGTTGCCTGACAACGGCTATCGGTCCGCGGCGGGCTGGCCGCCCACGACGACGGTGCTCAGCGCCTCCGGGCGGATGCGGGCGCGGAAGGCCTGCAGGATCGCCTCCCGGCTGACCTTCTCCACCTCTTTGGGATAGTCGTCCAGCCAGTCAGGCGGCAGACGGTAATAGGCCATCATGGCCAGGTAATCCAGGATCTTGCGGTTGCTGTCCAGGCGCAGAGGAAAGCTCCCGACCAGGTTGTCCTTGGCCTGCCTGAGTTCCGCGTCGGTGGGCCCTTCCTTCAGGAAGCGCATCAGGGTCTGGTCCGCCACCCGCAACGCCTCGTCGGTGGTCTCGCGCCGGGTCTGGAGGCCGATCTGGAACGGCCCCAACCTTTCCAGAGGCGCGAAGTAACTGTAGGCGCTATAGGCCAATCCGCGCTTTTGGCGGATCTCGTCCATGAGCCGCGAATCGAAGCCCCCGCCCCCGAGGACGTAGTTGCCCACCACCAGTGGAAAGTAATCCGGATCCTCGCGGCGCAATCCAGGCTGCCCGATGAACAGATGGCTCTGGGCGGCATGGTGGGGGATGACCCGCCTGATCCCAGCCGCCCTGATGACGACCTTGGGCAAGGGCGGTGGGGCCGCTCCTGCCGGCAGGCCGGCCGCCAGGTCTTCGGCCAGCTTCTCGGCCTCGGGCCGGCCGATGTCGCCCATCAGGGCGATGCTCATGCCCTTTGCCCGGTAATACTTTTTGTAGAACGCCACCACCTCGTCCCGGGTCAGACCCGCCACGGTCGCGACCTCGCCCGATTCCGGCAGGCCGTAGGGATGGTCGCCGTAGATGGCCTTGCGGAAGGCCTTTTCCCCCAGATATTCCGGCTTGGTGGACGCTTCCTTGAGTTCGGCGACGGCACGGTCCTTTTCCCGGGACAAGACCTCCGGGCTGAAGCGCGGCGCGCCCAGGATGGCCTTCAGCACCGCGACCGCCTGGTCCCGTTCCTTTGCCCCGCTGAGGGTGCGCAGGCTGAAACCCGCTCGGTCCTGATCGAACCGCCCCGAGATCTGGGCCCCCACATCGGCCAGTCGATCGGAGACCTCGTCCTCCGTCCAGCCCCCCGCCCCCAGCGGCATGAGCTTCCTCACCATCGCGGCCAGCCCGGACTTCTCGGGCGTGTCCCGGACACTGCCGGCATCGAAGCCGACGCTGATGTCCAGCATGGGCAGATCGTGGTTCTCCACGAAATACACCCTCGCCCCCCGGGGCGTCTGCCAATGCTGGATATCCAGGCCGGCCCAGGCCGGGAGGGCCAGCAGCAACAGTATCAGGCCCAGTAGACGCTTAGTGCACATGGCCGCTCCCCATCGCCCCATCGGGCATTTCGGCCTTGGTCGGATCCACGGGCAAGGGGTCCAGCACCGCGACCGTCAGCCTGTCGTCGGTGAAATACTTGCGCGCCACCTCCTGGACCTGGGCCGCGGTCACCTGCCGGATCTTGTCGTAGCGCTTGTCCAGTGCATGGTAGTCCAGGCCTGCCATGGTCCACTCGCCGATCTCCATGGCCTGGTAGAACAGGGAATCCTGTCTGAACACCTGGCCCGCCAGCACCTGGGCCTTGACCCGGTCGAGTTCCTTGTCCTCTACCCCTTGCCGCTTGATGGCGCCCAGCACGTCCTTGACGGCCCCGATGACCTGGGGCACCGTCTTGCCTTCCGAGGGCGTGGCGCTGATCAGGAACAGCACAGGTCCCCGGGAGACGGGTTCATAGCCGGCACCCGCTTCCACGGCGATGCGTTTTTCGTTCACCAGGATGCGGGGCAGACGGGCGGACGCATGCCCGTCCAACACGCCCGCCAGGACCTCCAAGGCATAAGGTTCCCAATCCTTGACCGGATCGGCCAGCCGGGGTACGCGCCAGGCCATCAGGGTGCGGGGCAGCTTGGACGGCGCCCTCACGGAGACCTCCTTCCTGCCCCTGGGCTCCGGCTCCCCGATGGGCTTACGCAGCGGCAGGGCGCGTTCAGGGATGGGCCCGAACCATTTCTCGGCCAGGTCGAAGACGTGTTGGGGCAGCACGTCCCCCACCACCACCAGGGTGGCGTCGTTGGGCGCATACCAGGTCCGGTACCAATTCCCCACGTCCGCCAAGGTCATGTGCCTGAGGTCCCCCATCCAACCGATGACCGGGTGCTGGTAAGGATGGGCTTCGAAGGCCGTGGCCATGAGCTGCTCGTAAAGCAGTGCCTGGGGCTTGTCCTCGGTGCGCAGGCGCCGCTCTTCCATGACCACCTGGATCTCCTTGGCGTAATCCTGGGGGGCCAGCGCCAGATTCACCATGCGATCGGCCTCGAGCCGAAAGGCGAGGCCGAGCCTGTCCTTTTGCAGGGTCTGGAAATAGACGGTGTCGTCGCGGGTCGTGAAGGCGTTGTCCCGGCCTCCGGCCGCGGCGATCCGGCGCGAGAACTCGCCTCCGGGGACATCCCGCGTACCCTTGAACATCATGTGCTCCAGGACATGGGCCACGCCTGTGGTGCCGTAGGTTTCGTCCATGCTACCCGCCCGGTACCAAAGCTGGGAGACCACCACCGGCGCACGATGGTCGGGCTTGACGATCACCTTCATGCCGTTGCCGAGTACGCGTTCGAAGGTCTCTGCACGTGCGAACGTCCCCCCCGCGAGTCCCGTTAAAAGGATGAATAGAATGATCCAGCGCGCCATGGCGTGATTTTCGAAAGAAGAGTGAGCGAGGGCCGCATGATAGAATTTTCGAAAATTCAACGCACGCCCTGACCCATCCCATCGTGTTCGGTTTCTTCAAATCCGGCAAAGAACCCCCCCCGGAACCCGCCCCAAAGACCACCTGGTCACAACGGCTCAAGAGCGGCCTGGCCAGGACACGCCAGGCGTTCACCGGCCAACTCGCCGGCCTGTTCGGCGCCCACGCCAAGATCGACGACGCCTTGTACGAGGAGCTGGAGACCGTCCTGCTCAGCGCCGACGTGGGCGTGGAGGCCACACAGCACCTGCTGGATGCCCTGAAGACACGGGTCAAAAAGGACAGGCTCACGGAATCTTCCCAGCTCAGGGATGCCCTGAGGGAGATACTGATCCAACTGCTCCTGCCTTTGGAACAACCGCTGGACACAGGCCGGGCACGGCCTTTCGTCATCATGCTCGCCGGCGTGAACGGCGCAGGCAAGACCACCACCATCGGCAAACTGGCCAAGCGTTTCCAATCCGAAGGCCGCTCGGTCCTGTTCGCCGCCGGGGACACCTTCCGCGCAGCGGCGTGGGAACAACTCAGGGTCTGGGGCGAGCGCAACCAGGTGGAGGTCATCGGCGGCCAGGGCGGTGACCCGGCGGCGGTGATCTACGACGCCATCCAATCGGCAAAGGCTCGGGGCATCCAGGTGGTACTGGCCGACACGGCAGGCCGCCTGCCCACCCAACTGCACCTGATGGAGGAGATCAAGAAGGTTCGGCGCGTGATCCAGAAGGCCGACCCCGGTGCCCCCCACGAAGTGTTGCTGGTCCTGGATGCCAACATCGGCCAGAACGCCCTGGCCCAGGTGAAGGCCTTCCACGAGGCCATTGGCGTGACCGGCCTGGTGCTCACCAAGCTGGACGGGACCGCCAAGGGCGGCATCATCGCGGCCCTGGCCAAACGCCATCCCATCCCCGTGCGTTTCATCGGCGTGGGAGAGGGATTGGACGACCTGCAGCCGTTCCGGGCGCAGGAATTCGTGGACGCACTGTTCAATTGAGTCGGACGAAATGATCGAGCTCTCCGACGTCACCAAGCGCTACCCCGGGGGGCACGAGGCCCTGTCCAGCGTGACCCTGCAAATCGCGCAGGGGGAGATGGTGTTTCTGAGCGGCCATTCCGGCGCCGGGAAGAGTACCCTGCTCAAGTTGGTCGCCGCCATCGAACGGCCCACCTCCGGGCACATCATCGTCAACGGGCAGAACATCGGGCGTATGCGGCGTGCGGCCCTGCCCTATTTCCGGCGTAACATCGGCCTCGTCTTTCAGGACCACAAGCTGCTTTACGACCGCAGCGTCTTCGAGAATGTCCTGCTTCCCCTGCACATTCAGGGTTACATCGGAAACGATGCGCACAAGCGGGTACGCGCGGCCCTGGACAAGGTAGGCCTGTTGGGCAAGGAGAGGACCCGCCCCATCACCCTGTCCGGCGGAGAACAGCAACGGCTCTGCATCGCCCGTGCCGTCGTCAGCCGCCCATCGCTGGTCCTGGCCGACGAACCCACGGCAAACCTTGACGATGCCTATGCCGACGACATCATGGACATGTTCAAGGCCTTCAACCAGGTCGGGGTGACCCTGGTCATCTCCACCCATAACCTGAGCCTCACCCAACGGTATGGCGGCCGCGGCATCACCCTGGATCACGGGAGGCTGGCGACATGAAGAGCTGGTTGGCCCATCATCTGCACAGCCTGCGCATCGCCGCCGACAGGCTGCGGGACACCCCCCTGGCGAGCCTGTTCACCATGCTGGTCATCGGCGTCGCCCTGAGCCTGCCCACCGGCCTGTACCTGGTCATGCACAACCTGGACAGCGTCGCCGGCGGTATCAAGACCCAGGCCGAGATCACCGTCTTCCTGAAGACCGACGCCACGGACGAAGTGGCCAAGGACCTGGCAGCGCGCATCGGGAAGCGGGCCGACGTCCAGTCCGTGCGTTTTGTGAGCCGTGCCGAAGGCCTGGCACAGCTCCAGAAGGCCGGGCTGGCCGACATCATGGCCGGGCTGCCCGACAATCCCCTGCCCGACGCCCTGGTCCTGGTGCCGAAGGATTCCTCTCCGGACGCCTTGAACCGAATGGCCGAAAACCTGGGACACGATCCCAACGTGGACAAGGTCAGCCTGGATGCCGAATGGGTCCGGCGCCTGAGCGCCTTCATTCAGCTGGGTCACGAGCTGGTGGTCATGCTCGCGGTCCTGCTGGGTTTCGCCCTGGCGACCATCACGGGCAATACCATCCGCCTGCAAATCTACGCCCAGCGCGACGAGATCGAAGTCGCCCGCCTGATCGGGGCCACGGATCGCTTCATCCGACGCCCATTCCTGTATTTCGGCGGCCTTCAGGGACTGACAGGCGGATTGGTGGCCTGGCTGATCGTCACCCTGGCCGCCAGTATGATCCGCAGCGGCGTGGCCCAGGTCGCCGCCAGCTACGGCACGAGCTACCAGATCCTCGGCCTGAATTACGCCGAAGTGGGCAGTCTGCTCCTGGGTGCCGCCCTGCTGGGTTTCCTCGGTGCCTATTTCGCCGTCTCCCAGACCCTGAGCAGCCTCAATACCCGCTGAGCCGCGCCTGTTTGAGCATCGAAGTCGTAGATGGGACATTCGACTGCGCAGGTTCCAAGTCGAGCCCCGCAGCCACCGCAACCCGTCACGATGTCCTTAAGCCCTTGCGCTCACCGGAGCAGCGCTTGGCATTCGATGACCTTGGATTGGGCAACCGGCTGATCACACCAGCGGTAGATCTCAGAAACTGCACTGCTGCCACACTGGCGGCAACCGGCGCAGCCGCCGCTGCCGCAGCCCCCATCTGCAACACGAACGAGTTCGACGCAGCCGCGGCGTATCCAGTGCCCGAGCATGTCCTGCACCACCGGCGTGGAAAGGTTCAAACGGGTGGCGAGTTGGCCGGCGGTGGCCATGCGCTGCTCGCGCAGGCTATCGCGCAAGGCGAAGAGCGGATTCATCGAGGGGGCCATTTTCACGTTCCGGGAGTCGTTCCGAGCGGCGCGGACGCCGGGAATGCCGGTGCCGCCGCCCTTTCTCGCCGGCCATAATGGCGCAGGCCGACGACCATCAGCGCAAAGGCCGTGATACAGACGGCAATCCAAAGGGCAGACTGCTGCGGGTGCAGGGCGAAGGTACCGGCCTGGAAGATGATCGTGGCAACCGACCACGCGAGCAAGAAGCCGTACAGGACCGAGAACCCCATCCAGCCCCATCCCACCTCACGGCGCAGCGCACCCATGGTGCTGGCGCAGGGGACGTAGAGCAGAACGAAGACGAGATAGGTAAACGCCGACAGCGGGGTGAACGCGGCGGCCAGGCCGGCCAGGGTCTCGCGACTGGCGCCCGAGGCCCGCTCGGCGGCCTCGGCGGTGTCGAGGTCATGCAGGCCCAGGGGATCGAAGAATCCGGCGACAAAGCTGCGGGCGTTGTCCGGGATCGTCCGCACCGCTTGCACCAGCATGCCTAGGATGTCGGGATGACGGTATTTGAGCATCTGGTCGGCCGCCCGCTCCCGCTGGGAGATCCCGTTGAGCGTGCCGATCACGATCTCCTTGGCCGCCGCCCCGGCCACCAGCCCGGAAACCGCCGGCCAATTGTCCCGGCCGACCCCCATGGGCTCGAACAACGGCACCAGGGCGCGGCTGCCCTGTGCCAGCAGCGAGTGGTCGACATCGGTGGCATGCAGGCCGCCGGATTTCCACCCGACGCCGGGCAGAAGGAAGAGCACCAGACCGATGACGGTGATGACCTTGCCGACCCGGAACACAAAGATCTTCAGCCGCTGCCAGCTCTGCAGGAGCACGCTGCGCACGCTGGGCAGGCGGTAAGGCGGCAACTCCATGGCGAACGGCATGGGCTCCCCGCGCAGCGCCGTCTTGCCGAGCAGCCAGGCCGTCAGCAGCGCCACCGCGATGCCCAGCACATAAAGCAGGAACACCACCTGGCCGCCGTTGCTGCGGAAGAAGACGACGGCGAACGCCATGTAAATGGTCAGGCGTGCCGAACAAGACATGAAGGGCTGCATCAGCACCGTGAGCAGCCGGCCGCGTGGGTCTTCGATGATGCGCGAGCCCATGATGGCCGGAACGTTGCAGCCGAAGCCGATGACCATGGGCACCAGCGAGTTGCCCGGCAGCCCCAGACGGCGCATGAAACGGTCCATAGCGTAGGCG
>JBJKSP010000047.1:0-4306 GCA_046703865.1 Thiobacillaceae bacterium | reverse complement strand
CGTGACCAGCAGGTGCTCCTTGACCGGGTCCTGGCCCTCCACCGCGCGCTTGGACTTGGCGGCGAGGATGCCCAGGATGCGGTCCGAGTCCCGCACCGAGGAGACCTCCGGGTTGGTCACCACCAGGGCCTCGTCGGCGAAGTACATGGCGGTAAAGGCGCCGTGCTCGATGCCCGCCGGCGAGTCGCACACGATGCAGTCGTAGTCTTCCCTCAGCTCGTTGAGGATGCGTTCCACCCCTTCCAGGGTCAGGGCGTCCTTGTCCCGGGTCTGGGACGCGGGCAGGACGTAGAGGTTGTCGCAGTGCTTGTCCTTGATGAGGGCCTGGTTGAGGGTGGCCTCGCCGTTGATGACGTTGACGATGTCGTATACCACCCGGCGCTCGCAGCCCATGATGAGGTCCAGATTGCGCAGGCCCACGTCGAAGTCGATGACCACCGTCCTGTTGCCGCGCTGGGCAAGTCCGGTCGCGAAGCTGCCGCTGGTGGTGGTCTTGCCCACCCCGCCCTTGCCTGATGTGACTACGATGACTTTTGACACAGAAGTCCACCCCGGAAAAATTTTTTGGATTCTACACGGAATGGCGGCGGCAACAGGCTCAGCGCTTCCGGACCAGGGGTTCCACCATCACCCTCCCCCCTTGGAGATAGACCTGGGCGGGCTTGCCCCGCACCGCTTCGGGGATGCCTTCCTCGAACACCTGGAAGTAGCCGGCCACGGCCACCAGTTCCGCCTCCATGCCCTGCACGTAGATCCGCGCCGACGTGCTGCCCCGGGCGCCGGCCAGCGCCCGGCCGCGCAACGTGGCATAGATGTGGATGTCCCCGTCGGCGATCAGCTCGGCCCCGGCGTTGACCGTGGCCAGGACGACCAGGTCGGCGCCTTCGGCATGGATGCGCTGGCCCGTGCGCACCGGCTTGTCGACCACCAGGGTCGGCCGGGCGGCGGCCGGTGACGGGGTTGTTGCGCCTGCATCGGGGACGGGGGGTTCGGCGGGGCCGGCCGCCTCCGTGCCCGTGTCTCGGGGCGCAGGCTCCGGCTCGAACAGCTCGGGCTGCACGGGTTCCTTCGTCTCGGGGGCCGGCGCCGGGACGGGCTCCGGGGACGTTGGGGGCCGTGGGGTGGTACGGGGCGGCGCCTCGGGGAAGAGTCCCAGGCCCGCCTGCACGGCAGCCGCCCGCTGTTCCGGAGAGCCGCCCAGGACACCGGCCGGGCACATGCCCCGGGCACGCATAAAGGCCCCCAGGTCCGCAAAGTCCGGCACCACGCCGGATTCCGCGATGGCAGACAGCCCCAGGGCCACCGGGGTGTCGGCGAAGAAGTTCGGCGTCTGGCGCAGGCGTTGCTCCAATTGTCCCTTGATGCGCGCCATGTCGGCGGTGCCCATGTGCAGGACGAAAAGGCCGAGATTGGCGTTCTTGATCTTGAAGGCCGGTTCTTCGCGGGTCATGTCATGGGGCTTCGTAATGGGAGGGTCAGTTCCGGCCGGGAGGACCGGTGAACGGGCGCCGATTATCCCATATCAACCGGTGCGCGGAGTGGCGCTGCCGGCGGGCGTGACCCTTGAAACACGCCTATTTGAATAACGGTGCCTGGCCGTTCTGGAAGTACCAGCAATAGTCCTTGAATTCGGGGGATACGTCGTCCGGAGGGCGCTCGCACTCGGCCCGCCCGAGGGTCCAGGCATCTTCGGGACAATGCCGGAGCAGGAAGCCCTGGTCGATCTGGCGATAGGCCACACGGCATTGCCGCGCCAGGAGGGTGTCGTAATCCAGGCCGCATGCCGACAGGGCCTCCCGGATCGTGATCCCGCCACGGGCACGGTTCGGGGAGGCATCTTCCGATTTCACCCGGTCCGCCAGGCGGTCGAACGCCTCCCGTCCCAGCTTGCCCAGGTGGGCGCAGTACGCCGCCTTTTGCGAGGCGCAGGGGGCGTGGGTGCCGAAGAACGGGGCGGGGTCCTGGCGCTCCAGCGCCGCCTCGCATTGCCCACCGGCCGCCGCCTCGTTGCCCTCCGCCCGGACCCCCTGGGACAGCAGGCCCACGGCCAAGGAAAGCAGCCAGAGGACCACTCGCATCTTCAGTGCTGCATGTCTCATCTCAGGTTCGATTCCCTTTGTTGCAATGCTGCCGGGTCACGCCGGTAGCGAGATCGTAGGCCCGGGAGGACGAGGGCGCAATGCAATGCCGCCGGGAAGTCCACGGCTTTACAATGCACCGCATGCCGACCGCCGAACTGACGCCTTATGCCGAACTCACCCCGGACCGGGTCCTGGATGCCCTGGATGGGGCGGGCCTGGTGACCGACGGCCGCCTGCAGGCGTTGAACAGCTACGAGAACCGTGTCTATCAGGCGGGCATCGATGCGGGGCCGCCGGTGGTGGCCAAGTTCTACCGGCCCGGCCGCTGGTCCGATGCGGCCATCCTGGAGGAACACGACTTCACCCTGGAGCTGGCGGAGCGGGAGATCCCGGTGGTGGCGCCCCTGGCCCTGTCCGGACGCACCCTCCACGAACACGCCGGATACCGCTTCGCCGTCTACCCGCGCCGGGGCGGGCGCGTGCCGGAACTCAACGATCCCCGCACCCTGGAGTGGATGGGACGCTTTCTGGGCCGCATCCATGCGGTGGGAGCGCTACGGCCCTATGTCCACCGGCCGGTCCTGGACAGTGCGGATTTCGGCCAGGGGTCCAGGGATTATCTGCTGGAAGGCCACTGGCTGCCTGCCGACCTGGAAGGGGTCTGGCGCGGCGTCGCGGATCAGGCCCTGGACGCCGTGGGGCGCTGCTTCGATCGGGCGGGGCCGGTCTCCCGCCTGCGCCTGCACGGGGACTGCCATGCCGGCAATGTCCTGTGGACCGAGGACGGTCCCCACTTCGTGGACTTCGACGACAGCCGCATGGGGCCCGCGGTGCAGGACCTGGGGATGCTGCTCTCGGGGGAGCGCGCGGACATGGCGCTACAGCTCTCCCACGTGCTGGCCGGCTACGAGGACTTCATGGATTTCGACCCGCGCGAACTGCATCTGGTCGAGGCCCTGCGCACCCTGAGGCTGATCCATTACTCGGCCTGGCTGGCCCGGCGCTGGGACGACCCGGCCTTCCCGGCGGCCTTTCCCTGGTTCAATACCCAGCGCTACTGGCAGGACCGCATCCTGGAACTGCGTGAGCAGATCGCGCTCATGGACGAGCCCCCGTTGTATCCGTCCCGGCAGTGACGGGCGGGACGGATAAAATGGCCGTCATGCGGAGCACGATCCTGACCCTGTGCACCCTGTTCCTGGCCGCAGCCGTGCTGATGCTCGCAGGCTGCGGAGAGCGGCCCGTCTATCAGCAGCAGTCCTACGTGTTCGGGACCCTGGTGGAGGTGAGCGTCTACGGTGTACCGAAAGAGAAGGCCCGTCCTGCCGTGGATCGGGTGCTTCGGGCGTTCGACACCATGCACCGGCGTTTCCACGCCTGGGAGCCCAGCGAGCTGGAGCGGCTCAACACCGCCTTCGCCAAGGGCCCCGACCCGGTGCCCATCGCGCCGGACCTGGCCGGGATGCTTCAGGATGCGACCCGTTTCAGCCTGCAGTCCGACGGGCTCTTCAACCCCGCCATCGGCAATCTGATCCGGCTGTGGGGGTTCCAGTCCGACACCTTCAAGGCGCGTCTTCCGCCCGAGGATGAAATCCGCCGTCTGGTCAGGGATGCACCGGCCATGACCGACATCGTCATCCGGGACGGTCGGGCCATGAGCCGAAATCCTGCGGTGCGCCTGGACCTGGGCGGCTACGCCAAGGGCTATGCCCTGGACCGGGCCGCGGCCATCCTGCATCAGGCGGGCATCGAAAACGCCCTGGTGAACATCGGCGGCAACATCATCGCCCTGGGGCGGCACGGCGACCGGCCCTGGCACGTGGGCATCCAGGACCCGCGCAAGCCGGGGGCCATGGCCGACCTGGACCTGTACGACGGCGAGGCCATCGGCACCTCGGGCGATTACCAGCGTTATTTCGAGCTGAACGGGAAGCGTTACTGCCACATCATCGACCCCCGCACCGGCTGGCCTGCCCAGGGCATGGAGTCGGTCACCGTCCTCACCCACGGCGCCCGGGCGGGGGTGCGCTCCGACGTGCTCAGCAAGCCCCTGTTCATCGCCGGTCCCGCGGGTTGGCGCGCCATGGCGAAGAAGATCGGCGTGGCCGACGCCCTGGTGGTGGAGGCCGGGGGGCGCGTCGGACACACGGGGGCCATGGCGCGGCGCATCCATTCGGACGAACAGGGGGGTGCGGCCAAGGTCGTGCCCTGAAGCTTTCCTGGCC
>JBJKSP010000046.1:0-10879 GCA_046703865.1 Thiobacillaceae bacterium | reverse complement strand
GGCGGAAACTGCGGATCGGCAACACGGCCAGTCAAGAGGCGGATGGATACGGGTGTTAGGGCGTGTTCACATTTATTTCACCCATGCGTTGCCGCGAAAATGCGATGGATGCAAGGCGCGAAGCGCGGCGAATGGTCGTTCCATTCGCAAGCTTCGTAACGCCGCAGACGCGCATTTCTCGCGGCAACCCTTCGGGACGGGGCGATTTGGGCGCCCTCCTTTGTCGCAAGCCGCTTACAGTGGCTGGCACTGCGGCGCGTCTTGCTTCGCGGGCTGCATCCCAAAGCGCCCTTGTCGCATGCGCGAAAGTAAGTTTCAACACGCCCTAGGTTCATGGAATCGGCGCAATCAGGCGAAACCCGTGCCATTCTAGTGCCCATCGGGCCAGGCGGCACGCCGCCGCGCCTTTCGCCGCCGCCATCCGGGTGCTATCCTGCCTTCATCCACGCAGTTTCTCCCACTCAGGACCTCCCCATGCAGCCCCGCAACGAACTGGAACGCCTACTCCTGGACATGCAGGAAGGCCGCGTCTCCCCAGAGAACTTCGCCCGGCAGCTCCTGGACCACCAGGTGTTCATGCCGGTGAAGGACGAGAAGCACGCCATCAAGGGCTTCCAGACCAGCACCCAGGCGACGCCCCTGATCCTAGAGGACGAGGAAGGCACGCCGGTGCTGATCCTGTTCACCGCGCCGGAGCACGCCAAGGCCTTCATGTCGGACATCGAAGGCTACAGCGGCGGCATACACACCGAGTTCTCCTGGGTGCTGCGACGCATGGCCCAGGGCCTGGCCATCTCCCTGAATCCGGGCGAGGAGCTGGGCTATGACTTCGACCAGGACATGGTGGCCATGCTGGCCTCCCTGTTGCCGGAAGAAGCCGAGTGAAGACCCACGAATTCCTCCGGCCTGAGGTCACCCACGACACCCGGCAGGTGGGCGAGGCCTGGTCCCCCGAGCACGAGCGCTACGACGAGGGTGCCCGCTACCTCTACCGCAAGGGCGCCCACCAGCTGACCCTGTTCTGGGCCGGCGCCACGGCCCAGGAGGTCGAAGGCTTCCGTACCCGACCGATCGAATTCGCGCTCTACACCCACGGACCGGCGGCCTTCCTGATCTACAGGATCCAGGACGTATGCGAATGGTCCGACCTGGCATTCAACGTGCACCTGGTCCCCGAAGCGGAACGGGAACTGCCCGTGGAGCCGGCCGGCGACCGCGCCCGGTTCCGGATGACCCTGGTGGACGCCGGCGACGGCATCATCCGGGCCAAGCGCCTGGTGTCCCTGGACAAGGTCATGACCCAGGCCCTGCGCCACGTCATGGAAGCGCAGGCCCGGCAGCCCTTCCAGCGCCCCCTGTACGACGCCGCGGTCGCTGAGACCCATACCCGTTTCCCCGACACCGATGCCATGATCCACGCCGCGGAGTTCATGGAGCCTGCCCTGGGCTGATGATCCCTGCGCAAGTCCTTGCCGAATTCGTGGCCCTGCTGGGGCCGGAGCGGGTCCAGGCCGACCCGGCCAGCCTGGCCCTGTACGCCAGCGACGAGACCCCCCGCGCCTGCACCCCCGAGGCGGTGCTGTTCCCCACCAGCCACGGGGAGGTGACCGCCCTCGTGCAACTGGCCCATCGGCAGGGGCTCCCGCTGACCCCCCGCGCCGGCGGCTCGGGCAACGTGGGTGGCGCCCTGCCCTCCCCCGGCAGCCTGGTGGTGAGCTTCGAGTGCATGAACCGCATCCTGGAGTTCGACCCGGACGACCGCATCGTGGTGGTGGAGCCCGGGGTGGTCACCGAGGACATCGACGCCCTGGCCCGCACGGCCGGGCTCATGTATGCCCCCGACCCCGGCTCCGGGGCCTACTGCCGCATCGGCGGCAACCTGGCCATGAACGCCGCCGGCCCCCGGGCGGTGAAGTACGGTGCCACCCGGGACCACGTCCTGGGCCTGCGGGCCGTGCTGGGGGACGGCAGGGAGATCCGCACCGGCGCCCGCACCACCAAGTACGCCACGGGCTATGACCTCACCCGGCTGCTGGTGGGCTCGGAAGGCACCCTGGCCCTGATCACCGAGGCCACCCTGAGGCTGGTCCCCGCCCCCGAGACCGTGGCCACCCTGCGCGCCTGCTACGCCGATCACCATGCCGCCTGCGAGGCGGTGCTGCGGGTCATGCGCCAGCCCGTGCTGCCCTGCGCCCTGGAGTTCATGGACCGGCGCTCCATCGACGTCCTACGCGACTACGGCGGTGCGGAGGGCCTGCCGCCCGGCACCGAGGCGGTGCTGATGGTGGAGGCGGACGGCGACGCCGACGAGGTGTCCCGCCACATCGCCGCCCTGGAACGCGCCCTGGACGGCGGCGGCCTGCTGGAGATCCAGAGCGGCTTTTCCGCCGAGGCGATCCGTCGCCTGTGGACCGCGCGCAAGTCCCTGTCCATGGCGGTCAAGCAGATCGCGCCGCTCAAGATCAACGAGGACGTGGTGGTGCCCGTCTCCCGCCTGGCGGAGCTGGTGGACACCATCGACGAACTGGGCCGCCGCCACCGGGTGCCCCTGGTCAGCTTCGGCCACGCCGGCAACGGCAACCTGCACGTCAATCTCATGGTGCACCCGGACGACCCGGACGAGATGACCCGCGCCCGGGCCTGCCGCCAGCAGCTCATCCAGGCCGTGCTGGTGCTGGGCGGCAGCCTCTCGGGGGAGCACGGCATCGGCAGCGAGAAGCGCGCCTTCGTGTCCATGGAGTTCGATCCCCCCACCCTGTGCCTCATGCGCGAACTCAAGGGCCTGTTCGACCCCCTGGGCATCCTCAATCCGGGCAAGAAGCTGCCGGACTGAGGACGGACCCGCACCCTTCCCCGTAGGAGCTCGCACCTACAACTGCGTTCCACGCTGCCCACACCCCGCCGGTTTCCTCGGCTACAGTAGCGTCCCCATGGACTGGCTCCCCCTCACCCTCACCTGCGCCGTCAGCCTGGCCGCCGCCGACACCGCCTCCAAGCGCTTCCTGGCCGGCTACACGGCGGCCCAGATGGTGATGGTGCGCTTCGGGCTCACGGCGCTCCTGCTCCTGCCCCTGATCGCCTTCCGCCCGCCGGCCGTGCCGCCGCCCCAGTTCTGGCTCTGGATGGGGGCGGCCCTGCCCCTGGAGGTCCTGGCCCAGGTGCTCTACGTCCTGGCCATCCGCGACAGCCCCCTGGCCCTGACCCTGCCTTACCTGGCCTTCACCCCCATGCTCACCGCCCTGGTGGGCTGGCTCCTGCTGGGCGAGACCGTCACCGCCCGCGGCCTGGCCGGCATCCTGATGGTGGTGGTAGGGGCCTACGTGCTCAACCTGGAGCATGCCCGCCCGGCCAGCCCCCGCACCTGGTTCGCGCCGCTGCTGGCCATCGGACGCAACCGGGGGTCGCGCTACATGCTGGGGGCGGCGGTGATCTACGGCGTCACCTCGGTGCTGGGCAAGGGCGCCATGCAGTACATGCCGCCCCTGAGCTTCGGCGCCGTCTATTTCGCCTCGGTGGGCATCTTCACCCTGGTCGTGTTCGCCCTGCGTGAACCTTCCGCCCTGCGCGTCCTGGCCAAGCCGGCCCCGGCGCACTTCCTGGTGGCGGCGTTCATGGGCGTCATGGTCGTCACCCACTTCCTGGCCCTGTCCATGGTGGAGGCGGCCTACATGATCTCGGTGAAGCGCACCAGCATCCTGTTCGGCATCCTGATGGGGGCGTGGTTCTTCGCCGAGCGCCACCTGGCCCGCCACCTGGGCGCCGGCGCGCTGATGGTGGGGGGCGTGGCCTTCATCGTCTTACGCTAGCCCCGTGGGCACCCCCTAATGTGATGGCCGGATTGCGGCGCGGCCCGGGGCTTCCAGGCCGTTCACCCTTCTCAGTTTGGATTTGTGATGGCCGCGGCGCCCGGTTATCATCCTGGCCCACGGAGATGGCATTCCTCCCTGAACCGCCTGCATATCCGAGGTTCTCCCATGCGGCTGATGATGCCTACCCTGCCATGCCCGGACGGCCTGGGGTAGGTTGTGTTGCGAACCTGCGCCCTCACCCCTCCTTCCGGTTTCCCGTCACGAGGAGGTCGATGAACTTTCTGGCTGTCTTGTCCGTGTTCTCGGGCGCGGGCCTGGGTGCCGTGTTGCGCTGGTCGCTGGGCCGACGCTTCGATCCCGTCTTCCCCACCCTGCCCCTGGGCACGCTGGCCGCCAACCTCCTGGGCGGTTTCCTCGTGGGCCTGGCCGTGGCCTATTTCAGCCGCCATCCCGGGCTGCCGCCGGAGGCGCGGCTGTTCGCCATCACCGGCTTTCTGGGCGGGCTGACCACCTTTTCGACCTTCTCCGCGGAGGTGGTCACCCGGCTCGTCCAGGGCGAATACCTCTGGGGCCTCGCCACCGCCGCCATCCATCTGACCGGCTCCCTGCTGCTGACCGCGACGGGCATGGTCCTGGTCCGTCTGACCCTGGGGCACCACTGACATGGACGCGCCCAACGGCTGCCCCTTCTGCTCCGCCGACGGCGCCCTGCACTCGAACGAGCTGGCCCACGTACGGCCCGACCGCTACCCCGCCAGCCCGGGTCATCTCCTGATCATCCCGCGCCGGCACGTGGCGGATTTCTTTCTCACCACCGCCCAGGAGCGCCAGGCCATGCTGGACCTGGTGGATTGGTCCAAGGACTGGATCGAGGCGCGTTTCGCCCCCGACGGTTACAACCTGGGCGTGAACGTGGGGGAGGCCGCCGGCCAGACGATCTTCCACGTCCACCTGCACCTGATCCCGCGCTTCCGGGGCGACGTCCCACGGCCGCGCGGCGGCGTGCGGGGGGTGATCCCGGACAAACAGGACTACTGAAGAGGAGCGCGTGCATGGACGGCTGTTTTCTCAAGTTCTACGTGGCGGAGAACCGCCGCCACCACCACGTGCTGGCCTACGAATGGCTGCTGGAGGAGGCCAAGAAGTTCGGCCTGCACGGCGGCTCGGCCTTCCGGGCGCTGGCCGGATACGGCCGCCACGGCCGCCTGCACGAGGAACACTTTTTCGAGCTGGCGGGCGACCTGCCGGTGGAGGTGGGCTTCGTGGTGACCCGGGAAGAGGCCGACCGCTTCCTCGCCCACGTCGCCGGGCAGGGGCTCAACCTGTTCTACCTGCGGGTCCCGGTGGACTACGGCTTCACGGACGACGGGGGCCGATCCTGACCGAAGACCTCACCGGATGGCAACAGCCGGCCCCATCCCGTATACCCCTCCCGTAGACGCGCAAAAAATTAACAAGCTGGCGTGCATACTGATCTATTTTTTCCCACTTTTTTCCATCTTCATCCAACTGAAAGGACCCCCATGACCCTTCGAATCCAGTCCATAGACGCCCATGAGATCCTCGACTCCAGAGGCAACCCCACGGTGCGTGTGAACGTCCGGCTAGACGACGGCACCGTCGGCACCTCATCCGTGCCTTCCGGCGCCTCCACCGGCGAGAACGAGGCGGTGGAGCTGCGCGACGGCGACAAGACCCGCTATTCCGGCAAGGGCGTGCTCAAGGCGGTGGCCAACGTCAACGACACCATCGCACCCACGCTGATCGGGCGGGACCCGCGCCAACAGTCGCAAATCGACCAGTCCATGATCGAGCTGGACGGCACCACGAACAAGGCCAGGTTGGGCGCCAACGCCATCCTGGGCGTATCCCAGGCGGTGGCCAAGGCCGCCGCCCAGGCCAGCGGGCTGCCCCTCTATGCCTATCTGGGCGGGTCCGGCGCGGTGCACGTGCCGGCACCCATGATGAACGTGCTGAACGGAGGCAAGCACGCCGAGTCGGGCCTGGACTTCCAGGAGTTCATGATCTACCCCATCGGCGCGCCCAGCTTCGCCGAGGCCCTGCGCTACGGCTCCGAGACCTTCCACGCCCTCAAGAAGATCCTCGGCGCCAAGGGCTACGCCACCGCCGTGGGCGACGAGGGCGGCTTCGCGCCCCAGGTGAAAAGCAACGACGAGGCCTGCGAGCTGATCGTCGAGGCCATCTCCGCCGCCGGCTACACCCCCGGCAAGGACATCGCCATCGCCCTGGACCCGGCCGCCAGCTCCTTCTACGAGGACGGCAAGTATCGGCTCAGCCGTAGCGGCCAGGGCGACAAGAGCGCCGAGGAGATGACCGCGCTGTTCAAGTCCTGGGTGGAGAAATACCCCATCGTCTCCATCGAGGACGGCCACGCCGAGAACGACTGGGCCGGCTTCAAGGGCATGAGCGCCGCTTTGGGCGATCGCATCCAGATCGTCGGCGACGACCTCCTGGTGACCAACACCCGCTTCATCGCCCAGGCCATCGAGGAGAAGGCGTGCAATGCGGCGCTCATCAAGCTGAACCAGATCGGCACCGTGACCGAAACCGTCGCCGCCATCCACCTCTGCCGCGAGGCGGGCTGGGGCTTCGTCATCTCCCACCGCTCCGGCGAGACGGAGGACACCTTCATGGCGGACTTCGCCGTCGCCATGGGCGGCGGCCAGATCAAGACCGGTTCGGTGTGCCGCTCCGAACGCATCGCCAAGTTCAACCGGCTCCTGGAGATCGAGCGGGAGCTGGGCGGCGCCGCGGCCTACGGCCGCTGAACGGGGCCGAGCCGGGGCCGGCGCGGCAAGGCCGGCCCCCGGCCCGGTGTCGGTCCCGGATCGGGCCGAACGGACAGACACCCGCCCGGAACGCCATCAGGGCCCGACCGGAAACGGTTGGCGAAAGGAGATGGGGCAACAGCGGTAGCAAGAAAAGTGTTTGGCGGTCTTCTTGACCGA
The DNA here is from genome assembly GCA_046703865.1 of Thiobacillaceae bacterium. GTDB lineage: Bacteria > Pseudomonadota > Gammaproteobacteria > Burkholderiales > Thiobacillaceae > JBJKSP01. The sequence goes on along the minus strand of JBJKSP010000046.1, from coordinate 4,101 downwards.
ACCTCGCCAATCGGATTTAGTGCCGCGACCTATGGTCAAATAGCCAAGATAAGCTGAAATAATTGAGGTATTTACGCGGCGAATGCCGTTCTGAGGAGGAGCGATGCAGGTCACTGCGGACGAAGTCAGACATGCCCTGAAACGGGGTGAATTCCGGTTCTTTTATCAGCCGAAGGTGTCGTTTCTGACGGGGCAGGTCAGCGGCGCGGAGGCCCTGATCCGCTGGCAGCGCGACGAACGGACCATCGTGCTGCCCGATGCGTTCATTCCCGTTGCCCACGCCCATGGCCTGGTGCCGGAAATCACCCAGGCCATGTTCCCGCGGCTGGTGGAGGATTTTCAGCGCATCCGCAGCGTAGGCGCCGAGACGACCATCGCCCTAAACATCACCGCGAATGACCTGGACACGCCGCGATTGCTGTCTCTCGTGCATGAAGCCGTCACGTCGGGCTCGATCAGCAGCCGCCAATTGGAGATCGAGATCACCGAAACGGAGACAGTTGCCGGCAACCACGCCACGACCCGCAGCATCGATGCGCTGATCGCCGAGGGCGTGCAATTATCCATGGATGACTACGGCACCGGCTATTCCTCGCTGGATAGCCTCAATCGCCTGCCCTTCGGGGCGATCAAGATGGACCAGAGCTTCGTGCTGAGGATGCTCAGCTCTCCCAAGAGCGCCACCCTGGTCAAGGCCAGCATCGCCATGGCCCAGATGCTGGGCCTGAAGACCGTCGTCGAAGGCATCGAGACGGAAGGCGTGTACAACACGCTGATCCACGGCGGCTGCAATGAAGGGCAGGGCTACTGGATCAGCCCGCCCCTGGCGCCCGAGGATTACCTCGCGTTTCTCAATGCCGACCATCGCTGGCCCGCATCGCCGGTGGGCATGCTACGCATGGCCCAACTCAGCCATACCTGGCAAAAGACCCTGCTGGTGGACGCCGTGTTTGCCTATATCAAGGGCAAGAGAAAGGGCGAACTCAACCTGAAGGGATTGCACATCAACCAGGCCGAATGCGCGCTCGGCCGCTGGCACACCGGCTTGGGCAAGGTGTTCGCGGGCGATCCGGACTATGAATCCCTCGCCGGTCCCCATCAGGCGATGCACGATATCTGCGAAACGATCCTCGCGGGTTTGCATTCTTCGCAATTCAGCCTCGCCGAGCTCCAGCGGACGTTGGATGAACTGACCGAGAATTCGAATCGGGTCACCATATCCCTGCAACGCCTGGAAACCCGGCTCCTGATGGAGGAGTTATCGATGGGGTCGGAGGGCGGCCAGCCCAAGGTATAAGTCCGGGACAGCGATGTTTGAGTGCGCAAGGCGAATAGACCCAAACTGCCACGACAGATCGGCAGAAACCCTCTTGTGCGGGAAGATTCAAGGCTGAACGGCCGCAGCACCGAGGGATCCTTGAAAATCGCGGTGACCTTTGGCGCTGTCGGTTTCCTCGCCCGGCTTGCCGTTTATATCATCGGATTCGCCCTCGGCCCGGTGAGTCGGCTTAGAGGCGTACTCGGCCAACAATCTTCAGTGCCGTGCGGGGCCAAGCCACGCTCCCCTGAAGGTCTTCGGTGAACCTTGAAGCGGTCCGCACCGGCCGCGCGCCGGGGTTCTTGTCATCATTCGGTAGTCCCTCACCTGCTAGAATGCGGCGCCGGGCTGCCAATGGCCCGGCATGAGCATGGCAGGCAATATGCCTGGTTCCCACTGCCCCCGGCCTGTTCCGGGGGTTTTTCTGTGCCCTGGATTTCTCGGCATAATCCACGAAACCAACCGAAAGTAAGGGCGGTACCGTGTCCCCAGATTTGAAGATCAAGCACTCCGGCGGCCTGCCCATGACTGCCTCCTGGGTCGGCATCAACGAAGCCGGCCACTTGGCAGTGGAGATGCTCCAGTACGGATCGAGACCAAAGCATGCCTGCGACACTGACGTGGCCTTCGTGGTGACCGTGGCGCCGGAGCACTGGCCCGTCCTATGGCAGCGCCTGCACGGCAAGGGTGACCCGCCCAAGCAGGTCAAGCCCAAGCCCCTGCTGGAGGCGATCCACGCCCGCTTCGACAGCTACTACGCCGTTGAGGGCTGGCTGGAGCAACAGGGCATTCCCTTTCAGACCCGGCTTGACTCGCAGGCATAACGCCCTCGGAATTCATCGATACGTAGCAAATGCTGGGAGGACATCGTTGACGGCATGACCCGACATGGGAAATCACCTGAAAGTTTTTGCTAAACAGCTCATTCGGCTCTTCGGCTACGAACTCGTGACCGCGGACACCGCCCGTGAGTATCTCCAGGCCGGCAATCTTCGTGAACTTTTTCGTCGCTTTGACATCGCCCTAGCTCTCGATGTCGGAGCGAATGAGGGCCAATTCCACGACTTTCTGCGTCATCAAGTGATGTACCAAGGCCCTGTTGTCTCCTTCGAACCGATTACCGCCCTCGCGGAGCGTTTGTCCATGCGAGCTCGGCATGAGCCCAATTGGGAGATTCAGCCGACTGCGCTGGGCGCTAATCGGGGCAGTGGCCAATTCAACTTTGCCTCTGCCGGCACGATCTCATCCTTCCTACCTTTCGCCGAAAGCATGCAGCACCTCCCTTTCGCGGGTTTCGAGAACGTGGCGATCGATTCGATCGACCGGCTCGGGCCCGTACTGTTTCGTGAGATTCCTCCCGAGCGAACATTTCTGAAACTCGATACCCAAGGCTACGACATCCAGGTCCTGAAGGGGGCGAACAAGTATGTACACCGTTTCCCCTTTTTGACCACAAACGTACCATTTATGGAGACTTACGAGCGCATACCGGATTTCATGGCCTACTTCGACTATCTTCAGGATCTCGGGTTCGATTTGGCAGGCATGTGGCCCACTTCGCGCGATGATACATTCAGGGCGCGGGATTTCGATTGCCTTTTCGTGAATAGCCGTTCCAAGCGCGTTGACCATTTGTCGGGCCGATGATGCGGTCAGTGAGCCGCACGCGTTTATTTCTACAGTCCACCGTGTGCAGTATGTAAAAAAGGCAGCGGCAACACTGAACCTGAAGCGGACAATCAGATTAAATGTGGATCTAAACCGGAGTAAAGATCTTTTGCATCCACCTGCAATCGAATCCTATGATATCATCCTACCCTTTGAATATACTCTCTGCCTGATAAGTGGATCGAAATACGCTTACTTTCTGGCCTAACAAGCGTGCAGAGGAGTTGACGCGACTGACTACCATGGTGTATTCAAAGTCGCGAGTCCGCTTTACTATTATTAACCCAACGTGTCTAATCGAGGGTATAAGATATTTCCTTGCAGACTTCAGCTCTGATTGCCAAGCTCAACTCGAACCACAATTCGAATATGTTCCAGTGGAGCAGGGTTTTACTGACGTAGATATTATTATCGTAACTGCCCATGGTCTTAACCATTCCGGCGATATCTGGGAAATCCGCAACCAATGTAAATCAGACGTTTTGATACTTGTTTGGTTCTGGGACAATCATTTAGGGCACCGCCATAACCTTAGTACGGCTCTTGCCGCAGATTACATCTTCCCAAGCCACAAATATGCTGCTGGCTACCTAACAACGCCGGTAGCGGTAACAGGAATACACGTACCGTCATGCTGCGCACAATGGAATCGAGATGAGGCTGGCCGCTACTTTGAACAATTTCACAACACGAAACGCAACGGGAAGCTCCTCGTCAATTATGTCGATTATGAATTTTCCCCACGTAGTGAACTATTACGCCGTCTCCGAAAAGAGGCTCCACAGGCGCACGTGTTGCTGATGGACCCCAATGATCGGTCGCGTTACTTCACGAAATCCCCATCTGCGCGTTTTCAGGAATGGATCGAACATAAGTCTACCCTGATTCTCCCCGTTGATCGAGATCTATCTACCCGCGTCTTTGACGCCCTGCTTGCAGGATTAGTTTTGCTAGTGCCTGTCTCAATAGACGACTTTGACGAAGTTATTCCTCCTGCCAAACAAGTTGAACTTGGCATAATTCGGTTGCAGAACCTTGATATTAATACAATCCGGCAAGCGATCGCCAAGGCTAATCTGACATTTGACATGCTGGGTCATGATGGTGCCCTTGCT
>JBJKSP010000045.1:0-8524 GCA_046703865.1 Thiobacillaceae bacterium | reverse complement strand
ATGAAGTCCTGGGGCACGTAGCCGTGGATGCCCGCACCCACCGCAATCCCGGCCAGGAGCCAGGGCCAGACCCGTCCCACGATCTCGCGCACGTGGGCCACGCCGCCCGCGAGACGCGCCGGCCAATCGGGTCTCTGGCCCGGGGAGGATGAGCCGGGCGTCGTCTGGAAGGCGCGCACCCAGTCCTCCAGATGCTGCTCCATGCCCAGCTTGCCGATGGCAAGGCCGGCGACGAAGGCCACCGCGAGTCCCAGGCCCAGGTAAAGGGCCGCCACCTGCCAGCCGAACAACCCGAACAGCAGGGCCAGGGCCACCTCGTTGACCATGGGTGCGGAAATGAGGAAGGAGAAGGTCACCCCCAGGGGCACGCCGTCGGACAGGAAGCCGATGAACAGGGGCACCGCGGAACAGGAGCAAAACGGGGTGACGATGCCCAGCAGGGCGGCCAGCACATTGCCCAGGCCCAGCCGCCGTCCGGCCAGCAGGTCGCGGGTGCGCTCGGGCGTGACGAAGCTGTGCACCACGCCCATGAGGAAGACCACGCCCACCAGCAGCAACAGCACCTTGGGCGTGTCGTAGAGGAAGAAATGCACCGCCTCGCCCAGGTGGGTCTGGCGGGACAGGCCGAGCAGGCCCAGTACCGTGTCGGCGAAGAAGCCCAGGTGGGCATAGGCGGCGACCCAGAGCGCGGCGGCCAGGGCCAACAGGCCCCACAATGCCGGGCGGGGCGTGTCCCGGCTCAGGGAGAGGTCGCTAGACACGATCGGTCCTTATTACGACGGGTAAAGTCAGGACGACGGGCATGCCGGTCACTGCAGCCGATAGCCTGCGTGGCAGGCGGTGCATTGGGCGGTCACCTTGCTCAGGGCATCCAGGGCGCGCGGCAGGTCGCGGGTGACGGCGGCATTCTGGGCGACCACGGCAAAGCGGCTGGCGTCGCGGTGCATGGCGGTGCCGGTGTCCTGCATGGCCCGGGGCATGAACTGGGCCATATGGCGGGCGCCGTGGGCCTCCACAGAGGTCATGCCCAGACGCTGCTCGGCGATGTCCGCGGCGGTGTCGTAGCGGCCGGCGGCCAGGGCGGATTGGATCTGCTGGAGTGCCAGCAGGTGGTCACGCATGTTGGCGCGCATGTGGGCCCGCATCATGTCGGGCATCCGCACCAGCTCACGGCGTTCCTGCGCGAAGGATGCGGCGGGGACAGCCAGCAGTCCGGCCAGGAGCAGTGGGGTGATCGTGGTTCGCATGGGTTTCTCCATGGTCGGTGGGTGTTGCGGCCGGGCAATGTGGCGTGCCTCGCCTCAGGTGGCCACCCCACGTTCGTACCAGGTCCGGCTCCGATTGACGATACTGACGACCAGCAGCATCACCGGTACCTCGATGAGCACGCCCACCACGGTAGCGAGGGCCGCACCGGACTGGAAGCCGAACAGCGAGATGGCCGCCGCCACCGCCAGCTCGAAAAAGTTGGAAGCGCCGATCAGGGCAGAAGGGCAGGCGACGCTGTGCTTTTCGCCCACCAGCCGATTGAGCCCGTAGGCCAGCGTGGCGTTGAAGAACACCTGTATCAGGATGGGCACGGCCAGCAGGGCGATGATCAGCGGTTGCTTCAGGATGGCCTCGCCCTGGAACGCGAACAGCAGCACCAGGGTCGCCAGCAAGGCCAGGATGGAGGCATGTCCCAGGGTGGCCAGGGTGGCATCGTATGCGGCCTGTCCCCGTTTCAGCAGGGACCTGCGCCAGGCCTGGGCCAGAATGACCGGAATGACGATGTACAGCACCACCGAGGTGAACAGGGTGTCCCAGGGCACGGTGATGGCCGAAAGCCCGAGCAGCAGGCCGACGATGGGGGCGAACGCGAAAACCATGATGGTGTCGTTGAGCGCGACCTGGGACAGGGTGAAGTAGGGGTCGCCGTGGGACAGCCGGCTCCATACGAACACCATGGCCGTGCAGGGTGCGGCGGCCAGCAGGATGAGCCCCGCCACGTAGCTGTCCAGTTGCTGCGCAGGCAGCCAGGGCGCGAACCAGTGGCGGATGAACAGCCAGGCCAGCAACGCCATGGAGAAGGGCTTCACCGCCCAGTTGACGAACAGGGTGACGCCGATGCCCCGCCAATGGTCCCTGACTTGGTGCAGGGCGCCGAAGTCGATCTTCATCAGCATGGGGATGATCATGATCCAGATCAGCAGGCCTACCGGGATGTTCACCTGCGCGACTTCCATGCGTCCCAGCGCCTGGAAAGGCGCCGGCGCGAGCTGTCCCAATATCACCCCGGCCAGGATGCACAAGGCCACCCACAGGGTGAGCCAGCGCTCGAACAGACTCATGGGGATGCCGGCGGCACGCTTGGCGGTCACTGTGCACTGGGCGGTCATGCCTGGCCTTCCTTGCCGATGTCCTGGAGCGCCTTCTGCAGCTTGATCCGGTCCAGCTTGTCGATGGGCAGGTTGGCGAACAGGGAGATGCGGTTCTGCAACTGGCTGTAGGCCTGGAAGAAGGCCCGGCGTTTCTGCTCGTCCGTGCCCGCTACTTCCGCCGGGTCGGGCACGCCCCAGTGGGCGGTCATGGGCTGGCCGGGCCAGACCGGGCACACCTCGCCGGCAGCCTTGTCGCAGACGGTGAAGACGAAATCCAGTTCGGGGGCATCGGGCCGCGCGTCGGCCTTGGCGAATTCCGCCCAGTCCTTGCTGCGCAGCCCCTCGGTGGGTAGGCGGTTCTTCTCCAGCAGCTCGATGGCAAAGGGGTTCACCTGACCGGTGGGGTGGCTGCCGGCACTGTAGGCCCGGAACCGTCCCCGGCCAATTGTGTTAAGGAGGACCTCGGCCATGATCGAGCGCGCCGAGTTGCCGGTGCACAGGAACAGCACGTTGTAGACCTGGTTGGGCATGGCGTTCTCTTGAATGGTCGAATACTCGCGGGGGTGACTCAGAGCCCCAGGGCCTCGCGCACCGCCGGCACCAGCCGGGCGCGGATGTCGTCGCGTACCCGGAGGAAGCTTTCCAGCGGCTCGCCGTGGGGATCGTGGAAGGGCAGGTGGATGGACTTCACCGGCCGGGGAAACACGGGGCAGGTCTCCCTGGCGTTGTCGCACACGGTGACCACCAGGTCGATGGCCTCGTCCATGACCGCGTCCACGTCCTTGGGATGGAGTCCATCGGTGGGCAGTCCCGCCGCCTTCAGGGCCGCGAGGGCGCCGTCGGCCACCCTGGGCTGGGGCCGGGTGCCGGCTGAGATCGCCCTGACCTGGCCTGCCAGGTCGTGGTTGAGCAGGACCTCGGCCATCTGGGACCGGCACGAGTTGCCGGTGCACAGGACCAGGACCGTTTTCGCTGCGGGGGCATTCACGCTGTCTTCTCCTTGGCACACGAGAGGGTCTGGGGGGCGCAGGCGGAAGCGTCTCCACCGCAGCAGTTTTCGCTCAGGTAATCGATGAGGCCGTGCATGGCCTCGAAGTCGGCCATGTAGCGCACGAAGCGTCCTTCCTGGTGCCCCCTGACGAGCCCCGCATGGGCAAGGGTCTTGAGGTGGAAGGACAGGGTGGGCAGGGGGATGGCCAGACGCTCCGCGATCAGGCCCGCCACCATCCCCTCGGGGCCGGCCTGGACCAGCAGGCGATAGACGGCCAGACGGCTTTCCTGGGCCAGGGCGGAGAGGGCGGTGACAACCTGATTCGATTCCATAATTCCAAATATATAGAATTAACAGGCCGACGGCAAGACCCTATCCCGATGGTTCTTTCAGTCTTGGTCTCCGGGGGATGCCTGTAGTGCGTTGCCCACGGACGATCATCGGCCGTGGGCGGTTCTCCGCGTCGAATCGAAAACCGGATCTTGGAGGAAGGTCGAAAGGGGCGGCCGGATGCCCGAATGGCCGGAGTTCAGTGGTAACTCGGATATTTCAAGCGGTATCGCGTCCTGATCACCCAGATCGTCACACCCGCTGAGACCAATAGCAGCGAACAGACCTGACCCAGACGCTCGTCGAGCTTCAAAAACGCAATTATTCCGAACGCCACGTAAAGGAAAGGCAGGGTTTCGTAGATCCAGCGGGGGAAAAAAAAGAAGCGCCTTGCCATTACCGTCTCCTGCTCGTGATCTGTGGATTTATGGACATAGGATCCTGGTTATCATTTATCGTGGGTTCCGGGGCAGAACCTTGATCGGGTCAGTGTATGCATATGTGTATCGACTTGGTCGGTGAATTCTTGAGCTTGTCTTTCCTGATGTCAGCCATGTGGTTTATCAGACAGGCCAGTCACACCGGTTGACCCCGTGCGGGTATGCAGCCCAGTTGGCGGCAGGTTGAAGCTCACCTCCCACCATGGTCACCGGCAAGACCCCCGCTCAGTTTTGCTTCCCCTCCACGAAGGGTACCGCCTGTTCCGGAGGCAGGGGCGGGCTCAGATAATAGCCCTGGACGCAGTCGCAGCCCAGGGTCTTGAGAAAATCGTATTGATCCCGGTTTTCCACGCCCTCCGCCACCACCTCCAAACCCAGGTTGTGTCCCAGGGAGATGCTCGCCTCGGTGATGGAGGCGTCGTTGGCGTCGTGGGGGAGATCCCGGATGAAGGTGGCGTCGATCTTCAGGACGTCGAGGGGGAAGCGCTTCAGGTAGGCGAGGGAAGAGTAGCCGGTGCCGAAGTCGTCCACCGCCAGGCGCACCCCCAGGGCATCCAGCGCCGCCAGGATATCGCCGGCCAGGCGCACGTCCTGCATGACGGTGGATTCGGTGATCTCGATCTCCAGGGCCTCGGGCAGGATGTCCTCTTCCTTGAGCACCCGGTCCACCATCTCGACCAGCCTGCGATCGCCGAACTGGCGCGCCGAGACATTCACCGCGATGCGCGGTGGCACCCGCCCCGTGGCCTGATAGGCCCGCCATTGGGCGCAGGCATTGCGCAGCACCCATTCCCCCACCGGCAGGATCAGGCCGGTCTCCTCCAGCAGTGGCACGAATTCGGCGGGTCGAATCAATTCCTCGTAGCCTTGGCGTTTCCAGCGCAGCAGCGCTTCGCAGCCCGTGATCCGGTCCGAGCGCATGTCGAGCTGGGGCTGGTAGTGGATCTGGAATTCGCCCCGGGCCAGGGCCTGCTGCAATCCCGTTTCCATGACCAGCAGCTCGTGACTGCGGGCATTCATGTCCCGTGCGTAGAACTGATACTGGCCGCGACCCCGTACCTTGGCGCGGGACAGGGCGGTATCGGCGTTCCTGAGCAGGGTTTCCCCGTCGTCGCCGTCGGTGGGGAAGAGGGCGATGCCGGCGCTGAAGGTGGTGTACACCTCGTGTCCTCCCACCCGGATGGGGGCCTCCAGGCTGTTACGCAGCTGGTTCATGACCACCAGCGCATGCTCGACGCCGCCCAGGTCCCCGGCCACCACCACGAATTCGTCTCCCCCGTAGCGGGCCACCGTGTCGTTGGGTCGCAGGCAGCCGATGAGGCGGCGGCCGACTTCCTTGAGCATGGCGTCCCCGGCGGGGTGTCCCAGGCTGTCGTTCACCCGCTTGAAACTGTCCAGGTCCAGGAACACCAGGGCGAGCAGCCGTTCCTGGCGGGAGGCCCGGCTCATTTCGGCGTTGAGGCGGTCGGACAGCAGGGTACGGTTGGGCAGGCCGGTCAGGCTGTCGTGGGTGGCCTGGTGGCGCAGCTCCGCTTCGTATTGCTTGCGCTCCGTGATGTCCCGGGCGATGGTGGAATAAAACGCGATCCCGCCATCCTCGCCCCGGTGTCCCAACACCACTTGGGAGACCGGGATGTCGTGATCGGGATCGCCGCGCAAGGTGTTTTCCCCTTCCCAGACCCCGTCCCTGGCGGCTGTGGGCATGGCCACCCGCAGCAGGTGCTGGGCACCCCATTCGGAATAGCAGTCGGACAGGGGCATACCTGCGATCTCGTGCGTGGCGCCCAGGCCCAAGAGGCGACGGCCGGCCTGGTTGAGGTAGAACAGACGCCCGCTCGCGTCGGCGATGGCGACGAAGTCGGTGGTGGCCTCCAGGATGGCCACCAGGCGGGCACGGGCCTCTTCTGCGCGCACCCTTTCGGTGACGTCGTGGCCGGTGGAGACGAAGTGGGTGATCTGGCCGCTGTTCTCCGAGAGCGGCGTGATGGTCTTCTCTTCGTAGTACAGGGAGCCGTCCTTGCGCCGGTTCACCAGGGTGTCCCGGAACACCTCGCCGGACAGCAGGGTGGCCCACATGCGTTGGAAATACTCGGGATTGTGCCGGTCGGACTTGAGCAGGGACGCAGTGCTGCCCACCGCCTCGCGGGCGGGGTAGCCGCTCAACAGTTCGAAGGACGGATTGACGTACTCGATGCGCCCTGCCGGGTCGGTGATGAAGACGCTGTCGGCGGTCTGATCCACCGCCAGGGACAGCTTGCGCAATTCTAGTTCTGCCCGGTGGCGATCCCGGCGCATGCGGGCGTCCTCCAGTTCCCGGCGGACGGCGGGAGCCAGGCGCGTGAGGCTGTTCTTCATCACGTAGTCCTGGGCACCGGCCTTCATGGAGGCCACGGCGGCATCTTCGCCGATGGTGCCGGACACGAAGATGAAGGGCAGGTCCGGGTCGTGGCGGCGGGTGATCTCCAAGGCCATGTCACCCCGGAAGCGTGGCATGCTGTAGTCGGAAAACACGATGTCCCAGTGTTCCTGCGCCAGGGCCGACTCCATGTCATCGGCGCAGTCCACCCGTCTCCAGTGCGGCCCGAAGCCCCCGGCTCTGAGGTGATCCAGCAGCAACAGGGTATCGTCCTCAGAGTCTTCCACGATCAGGGCGTTCAGCGGAATGAGGCGGGTGTCATCTTGCATGGGCAATCTCCATCCGCCGGATCATTCCTTCGGCGCCTGATTGAGCAACAACCAGTACAGGCCCAACTGCCCGGCCGCCTGTACGAACTGATCGAAGTCGACGGGCTTGCGCACATAGCTGTTGGCGCCCAAGGCGTAGCCCCGCAGGCGGTCCTCCTCCTCGTTGGACGAGGTCAGCAGGACCACGGGCAGCAAGCGGGTGCGCTCGTCGGCACGGATGCGGCGCAACACCTCCAGGCCGTCGATCTTGGGCAGCTTCAGGTCCAGCAGCACCACCGTGGGCAGGCAGTCTGGGTCCCGGCCGGCGTGAGGACCCGTGCAGAACAGATAGTCCAGGGCCTCTGCCCCGTTGCGGGTGACGCACACCTGGTTGCCCAGGTTGTGGTTCCGCAGCGCGTGCAGGGTCAGGGCCTCGTCATCCGGATTGTCCTCCACCAGGAGGATGGACTTTTCGCTCATGTGTCACCCCGCTGGGGCAATGTGAAGAAAAAGGTCGAACCCTGGTCGACGGCCGCTTTGGCCCAGATCTGTCCGCCGTGCTTGTGGATGATGCGCTGGACCGTGGCCAGGCCGATCCCTGTCCCGGGAAACTCGCTGGCGTCGTGCAGACGCTGGAAGGCACCGAAAAGCTTGTTGGCATAGGCCATGTCGAAACCCGCACCGTTGTCCCGCACGTGATAGACCGGCCTGCCCTCCTGCACGTTCGCCCCGAACTCGATGTGGGGCTTCTCTTGGCGTCCCGTGAACTTCCAGGCGTTGCCCAGCAGATTGTCCAGTGCGATACGCAGCATCCTCTTGTCGCCCAGGGTGACGAGTCTAGGAACGATGGCGCATTCTACGCGACGTTCGGGCTCCTGCCGCTGGAGTTCCTCGACCACCTCGGCCGCCAGGGCGCTCAGGTCCACCTGCTGAAGCTGGATCTCGGACCGGGTCACCCGGGAGAGCTTGAGCAGATCATCGATCAGCGCCCCCATGTGCTGGGCGGCCCGGCGCACCCGTTCCAGCCGGTCCTTGCCCGTGTCGTCGAGCTGGCCGGCGTGCTCGTCGATCAGGATGCGGCTGAAGCCGTCGATGGCGCGCAGGGGCGCACGCAGGTCGTGGGATACGGAATAGCTGAAGGCCTCCAGCTCCTGGTTGATCACATTGAGCTCCGAGTTGCGCTGGGCCAGGCTGTCGTTCAGTTCCCGGATGCGGCGTTCGGCCTCGCGCTGGGCGGTGATGTCCCGGATGTCGCTGATGATGAGCGGCTCCGGGCCGGTCTGGATGGGGCTGAGGCAGATGGACACGGGGAATTCGCTGCCGTCCTTGCGCCGTCCGTACAGCTGCAGTCCCGCGCCCATGGGCCGGGTACGAGGCGCAGTCGTGTAGTCGTGGCGAAGGCCGGCGTGTTCATGCCGGAAGCGATCGGGAACCAGGACCTCCACCGGCTGGCCCACCAACTCCTCGCGGAGATAACCGAACATGGCCTCGGTCTGGGCATTGACCAGGACGACATGGCCCCGGGTATCCACCACCACGATGCCGTCGGGGGCGGATTCCACCAAGCCACGAAAGCGCGCCTCGCTTGCCCTGAGCGCATCCTCTATGGCCCGGCAACTCTCCCCTGGAGGGGCGTCGGGTATCTCCGCCGCCAAGTTGGCCTGGGTCTCTTCCATATCGGCCTTTCCTTTCGTGACCGGCCACTGTCTGCCGGGGGACAAACGGGCGGCGTTCAATGA